>DATKNH010000131.1 GCA_035541455.1 Syntrophorhabdales bacterium | reverse complement strand
GCCATAAGCTCTTCACGCGAAACAGCAGGCTGATCATCGGGGCCTTCTCCTCTGGAGGCAAATTCTTTAAGCCTGTCTGCGATCGTTCTGATTTCGGTCTCGATGATAATCCGTTCTTTCTCCTTCTCGGCGAGCGAATTGACTTTCTGCCTCTTCTTCTGAAGAAGCTCCTGCTGTGACTGACTGAGTGTTCCCCGTGTGGCCTGGACTTCACTCATTGCAGTCTGTTCGCTCACCAGTTGATCCCCGATCTGGGCGATCTCCTTCTCCAGTTTCATCTTCTCCCTGAATTCCCGGATGGAAATGCCCTTCTTCTCCTTGCTTGTAGTGACAAGACCCCGCGAGTCTATGCATATCTCTTTATCCCGGGCCAGAAAAATTCCTTCCTCACCTGCGTCGATGCGCCGGAACGCATCAGCCGCGCTTTCCACCCATGTGACCTGAATTTCTATCTCGCCTTCGCGCTGCTTGAAAAGACCTTTCTCCGGAAAGAAAATGAAATTGCCGCTGTACCCCTTCAGAACGTCGGTTGCAGCTTCAGAACCGGATCCCGACAGTACATGATATTCCATCTCGTCTGCAAAAAATTTCTCCAGGGCGCTTTCCGCCCCTTCCGGCGTTCGCACCAGGTCGATGAGCCTCTTGAAAGGAAGCGTCTGCTCTTTCTGTTTCTCGCCGATAGTCGCCAGCTTTTTGAAGAGTTCTTCCCTGCCTCTCTTTTCTCCTTTGAGCCGCTCAACACTGTCCCGCATACGGGCTATGTTATTCTCCACAGCCTGAAGACGCTCGAGAAGTTCCTGCTCTTCTTTGTCTATGCCAGCCTTCTCAGTGCTTTCGCGCTCTATTTGAGCTTTGAGGACGAGGCCTTTCTCCTCAAGGAGGACGAGTTTGCCCCGTAACCTTTTCTCTTCTTCGGACCGGCGCTCTTCCCTGACCCGGCGTTCCCTTTCCATTCTTTCCAGCTCAAGCATCCGGTTCTTCACTTCCGTGAGACTGCTCATCGAAACAAAAAGGCGGCTTCTCTCTTCCTCCAGTCTTGCCTCGAGTTCTTCAGTGACCGCCCTCAGTTCTTTCTTCTTTTCCTGCAGACTGTCGCTCTGCTGTTCGTCCTCTCGAAGAGATGCAGTTCCTTCGGCAATATCACGCTCCAAAGCCTGCACCTCATTCAGATGGCGTTCGCCCTGCGCGACAAGTTCTTTCACCTTCTCCTGAAGTTCAGTGATGGAAGCTGCCAACCGATCCCTTTCTTCCTCGACATAGTTGAGTTCGAGAAGGCGGTTCTCAGCGTCCTTTTCTTTTTCTTTGATATCAAGTTCGAGCTGTCGGGCAACAGTGTCAGCCAGCGATAGCTCCTCTTCTTTGGCGTCGATCGTTCTCTTGACCGATACCCGCTCCTCTTCTTTCTTTGTCAATTCCTGCTGAAGCTCTGTGTCACGTTCTCCAAGCCTCGCTTCCTTCTTTTCAAGCTTCACATAAGCATCTGCCAGGAGAGCGACCTCGATCTCCTTCAGCTTTTCCTTCAGACCGTTATATACTTTCAGCCTTTCCCATTCTTCTTCGGTCCTCTTCAGTCCCTTGATCACCTCGGCATAGATATCTTCGACACGCTCCAGATTTGTCTTTGTCTCTTCCATCCTCTCAAAGGCGTCTCTCTTTTTGTCCTCGAACCGGGTAATGCCGCTCGCCTCTTCGATGGCGGTGCGCCGCTCCAGAGGCTTCATCTGAGCAAAGTATTCGATATTTCCCTGTTCCAGGATCGCATAGGAGTTAAGCCCGATACCCGTTCCCAGAAAGAAATCCTGTACGTCCTTGAGCCGCACCTGCTCATTGTTTATGTAGTACTCATTCGTCCCGTCCCTGAAAATCCTTCGTTTTATGACAACTTCCCGATCACCTTCGGCAAGACCGATCACGACTTCCGCCATATTCACAGGCCTTTTCCCGTTGCTCCCGTGAAAAATCACGTCGCCCATCTCTTTGACACGCAGTGATTTCGTTCCTCGTTCTCCGAGCACCCATATGAACGCATCAACCACATTGCTTTTGCCACAACCATTAGGGCCGACGAGCGACGTAACTCCCTCGCCAAACCTGAAAACGGTCCTGTTCAGGAAGGATTTGAAACCGAGAAGTTCAAGCGAAAGCAGCTTCATGATAGTGAGGAGATAGCCCTTTCCATCCTTTTTTCTACCACATCTTTTCCAAGTATGCCGATCACCTCAAAAATACCGGGGCTGACACTCTTCCCTGTAAGTGCAACCCGTATCGGCTGTACAATGTCAACCAGCTTCTTTCCGTAATCCCTTGCGATACTTTCGATCAGCGATCGCTGATCTGCTTCATCGAGCGTTGAAAGCTGCCGGAAGTCGCCCAGGAAACGCTCCAGTATTGGCCTGGCTGCCTCCGTCAGAAACTTCGCTCTCGCTGAGGGCTCATATTCTATCTCTTCTCCAAAGAAGAATCCAGCCATCTGGGCCATCTCTTTGAGAGTTTTTGCCCTCCCCAGGAGATTTCGGATGATCCGGACGAGTGTCGCGCCCTCAGGGGCTGCATGGCCCCGCGCAACAATAAAGGGGGTGAGCCTGTCGGCTATCACTTCGACAGGCAGGGTTTTCATATAGTGGTCGTTCAGCCACAGAAGCTTGTCCATGTCAAAGATGGCGGGTGATTTGCCCACGTTCGGCAGATCAAATTTTTCAATCAGTTCCTCTTTCGAAAAGATCTCATCGTCGCCGTGCGCCCAGCCAAGCCTTGCAAGGTAGTTCATGAGCGCCTCGGGCAGGAAACCGTCCTCTTTGTACTCGAGCAATGAAGTAGCCCCGTGCCTCTTGCTGAGACGTGCCCGGTCCTTCCCGTGAATAAGCGGGACGTGGCCGAACCGGGGCACGGCAAACTTCAGCGCTTCGTACATGACTATCTGTCTTGGCGTGTTGTTGATGTGGTCGTCACCCCTGATGATATGGGTGATACCCATCAGGGCGTCATCCACCACCACGGTAAAATTGTAGGTTGGTGTCTGATCGGTTCTCAATATAACAAGGTCATCCAGTTCGTCGCACCGAAAATTGATTTCTCCCCGGACGAGATCGTCGAATCCCACCGTGCCTGATAAGGGGGTCTTGAATCGTATCACGTACGGTTTGCCCGGCTCCTCGTGGGTCCTTTCCCTGCAGGTCCGGTCGTAGGAAGGTTTCTGTCCCTCCTTCAGAGCCCGCTTTCTCTTCTCCTCCAACTGCTCTGCCGTACAGTAGCATCTGTAAGCATGACCCTCCTGCAAAAGCCGCAAGGCATATTCTTTGTAGAGGTCCATCCTGGTGCTTTGGAAGAAAGGCCCCTCGTCGTTTTCGATGCCCAGCCAGGCAAGGCCGTCGAGTATGCCATGCGTATACTCGTCCCTTGACCTTTCCCGGTCCGTGTCCTCGATCCGGAGCACAAATTTGCCCTTGTGGTGTCTCGCGAAAAGCCAGTTGAAAAGGGCTGTCCGCGCGCCCCCGATGTGCAATTGGCCCGTAGGGCTTGGCGCAAATCTCGTTCGTATCATTTTTGGCTATCAGAGGGGTTCGCGTCGCCTCCACACACTTCGTGGGTACCCGGCCAGCAAAGCCGTGCGAGCCTCCCCTCCACCCTCCACCCGCTGCGCGGCTGCGGGTACCCGGTCGCCGTGCGAGCTGTATAGATTTGGGAGTCTATTGTCTTCCCGAGTGACCTGAGAAGTATAAAGAAAATTTGCTGCTTCATCAACCCTTTTCCAGGATCGCGGGTCGCGAAAACAGCGGATCAGAAACTTCAGCACCTTCTGTCCGTCTGGCTGCGCCTTCCCTTTACACCTGTTTTCTTCTCTCGCCCGGCGCACTCCCCCTGACCTGCACCGCTCATGCTCTTCCGTGGCCCGTGAGTCTGGTCTTTATGCCGGAAAAACAAAGACTTATTGCGTTTTTCACACTAAACTGGTATACTATGCGCCATATGAGAATGGAGGTACGAATGTTGAAGGTTGGAGAGGTGGCAGTATACCCCGGGCACGGTGTAGGTAAGATTGAGCGGATCGAGGAGAAAGAGATTTCGGGCACCAAACAGGCTTTCTACATCATGAGAATTCTTGATTCCGACATGACGATCATGATCCCGACCGACGGAGCCAAGAATGCAGGGCTCCGCTACGTGATCGCCTCACGCGAAGTGGTCAAAGTGTACGAAATCCTTAAGGACAAGAATACCAATCATGACACGTCTCCATGGAACAGGCGGTACAAAGATTACATGGAGCGAATCAAGAGCGGGTCAATCTTCGAGATCGCGACAGTTTTGAGAGAACTTTATACACTCAGAACATGGAAAGAGCTCTCTTTTGGTGAACGAAAGATGTTCGAGACAGCAAGAAACCTCATCAAGAAAGAGCTCTCCATTGCGCTGTCCAAAGATGAGGACGAGATTGTGACAGATATAGAGAAGATCTTCTCCAATAACCACAGAGGTTAGTTTTTTGGATATTCTTGTCCAAATCTTCCTTGTTATTGTAACGTCGGCAACCAGCTACTTCATCGTAAAAGAAATGTTCGGCAGCAACCTGTTTGCGGCATTCGGTGCATTGGCCGGTGTGATACTGGGATACCTTGTAATAAAGCTGGAAGAGAAGTTAAAGGAGATTCCGCTCAAAGATCTGGTCGGCACGCTCGTGGGTATCACTGTGGGCCTCTTCGTTGCCAACCTGTTCATATCCAAACTCCTCCTCACCCATGCGAAAGATGTACCTGTAACGCTGCCTATCTACATACTTCTCTACTTCGTGATGGGGTATCTGGGTTTCAGGATCGGTGAAAAGAAGAGCCACACGCTCGACCTGTCGAAACTGCCCCTTTTTCACCACATGGAAGCCACCGAAGGAAATAAGATCGTCGACACCAGCACCATCATCGATGGCCGCATTGCAGATATTTGCGATACGGGATTCTTGGAAGGCACCCTGATTATCCCGCAGTTTGTCCTCTATGAAATACAGCATATCGCTGACCTGCAGGACCCTGTCAAGAAGACCCGCGGGAGGCGAGGCCTTGAGATTCTCCACCGCCTGCAGAAACAGACGTCCGTGAAGGTAAAGATCGTTGACTATGACTTCCCCAAACTCAAAGACGTGGACTCGAAGCTGATTGCCCTCGCCAAAAATATGAATGGCAAAATAATTACCAATGACTTCAACCTGAATAAGGTTGCAGAGCTTCAGGGCATAGAGGTGTTGAATCTCAATGAACTGGTGACTTCGTTGAAACCCGCAGTGCTGCCCGCGGAACAGATGACGATTCGCATCATTAAAGAAGGCAAGGAGTACGGTCAGGGAATAGGGTATCTCGACGACGGGACCATGGTTGTGGTTGATGATGCGCGAAAACTCCTCGGTAAAACAGTGGACGTCGTGGTCACAAGCCTCTTACAAACCTCCTCTGGACGCATGATTTTCGCTAAGCTGAAAGAGCAAGCAGGAAAAGAATTCTACTTCCCCGAAGAATACAAGCTGGAAGAACAGGTGAGATAGTTTATGAGGACCCTTGCGATCGTTCTTGCCGGAGGTGCCGGCAAGCGGATGGGCTCTTCAACGAACAAGCAGTTTCTTCTTCTCGACAACAGGCCCATCCTTGTCCACTCGTTACAGGTGTTCGAAGAGTCACGCCCGGTCGACGGGGTGTACCTGGTCGTCAATCAAAGAGACTTGCCGATGATCCAGGAAGAGATCCTGGAAGCCTACCGATTCAACAAGATTGTTAAGCTCGTGATCGGCGGTCGTCTTCGCCAGGATTCGGTGCGGAACGGGCTCGAAGCGATTGATGAGCCTTGTGATGTCGTAGTCATACATGATGCGGCCCGCCCTTTTGTTTCCCCGGCTTTTGTCGAAAAAAGTGTTTCTCTCATGGAAATGTTTGACGCCATCATACCAGCGTTGCCGGCCAGAGACACGATAAAAATAATATCGAAGGAGGGGTTTGTATCAAAAACCCTCGAAAGAGAGTCTTTGTGGCAGGTGCAGACACCGCAGACCTTCAAATATGATCTCATCATCAAAGCCTACCGGGAAGGTATTGCCAAGAAGCTGATGGGATATGACGATGCTGCATTTGTGGAGTACCTGGGTAAACGTGTAAAGGTTGTGGAAGGTTCACCCTATAATATCAAGATAACAACACCCGAAGACCTGGTAATTGCAAAAGGGATCCTCGCACAGCTAAAAGGCGGTACATGAGAGTTGGCGTTGGTTTTGATGTGCACGCGTTTGCCGAGGGGCGCAAATTGATTCTCGGGGGCGTGGCCATCCCATCTCGAAAAGGACTGCAGGGGCACTCGGACGGGGATGTGCTGCTCCACGCCATAAGCGACGCTATTCTAGGTGCTGCCGCCGACGGCGACATAGGCCAGTACTTTCCTGACTCCGACGAAAGCATCCGGGGGATAGACAGCGAAAAAATAGTTACCCACGCACTGGCCAGAGCACGCAGCAAGGGCCTCAGTGTCGTCAATCTGGACGCCGTGGTCATTTGTGAGGAGCCTAAGATAGGGCCCTATCGCGACCAGCTGAGACAGCGTATCGCCTCTCTTCTTTCCATCGACACCGGGCAGGTGAGCATCAAGGGGAAAACGGCAGAAGGGCTCGGCTTCGTAGGGAACGGACAGGGCATAGCAGTCTATGCTGTCTGTCTTCTCTCCGAATGATACCAATGATTCGCGTAAGGTTCGCTCCCAGTCCTACCGGCAATCTCCACGTGGGAAACGCGCGTACGGCCGTTCTCAACTATCTCCTGGCCCGCCATAACAACGGCACATTTCTCTTGCGTATAGAAGACACCGACGTCGCCAGATCCGAAGAAGCGTTTGTGCAGTCTATCCTCGATGATTTGCGATGGCTCGGTCTTTCCTGGGATGAAGGTCCATATCTGCAGTCGGAGCGCACCCCGATCTACCGTGAACATGCCGATGCTCTTCTCTCCCGCGGAAATGCCTACAAATGCTTCTGTACCAAAGAAGAAATAGAGGCTGAGCGCAGCAGTGCGCTTCACAGGAACCAAGCCCCGAGGTATAGCGGGAAATGCAGGTCGCTTACTGAAGCGGCTCGCCGGGCTATGGAGCAGGAAGGCAAGCCGTTTGTAATCAGGGTGAGGGCCCTGGAAGAAGAGATACGTTTCCGTGACGGGATGCACGGTGAGATCTCGTTCCCCCGCGACCACGTGGATGATTTCATACTCGTCAGACAGGATGGGCTACCTTCCTACAACTTTGCGGCGGCCGTGGATGATATGGTGATGGGAATCACTGATGTTATACGCGGGTCAGACCATGTTTCCAATACGCCAAAGCAGATCATGCTCTTCTCGATGTTCGGCAAACAACCCCCTCGCTATGCCCATCACGGACTGCTCGCGGGTCCGGACAGGAAGCCATTGAGCAAACGCCACGGCGCCACCAGTATTATCGATTTCAAGAATATGGGCATTTTTGCGGAGGCGCTGGTCAATTACCTTGCCATCATAGGCCGCAGCATGCAGGATGAGCTTCTTGGGATGAACCAGCTGGCGAGCACCTTTTCTATCGATTCCTTTTCAGGTTCAGATTCCTTCTTCGACCTTGACAAGCTTCTGTGGCTGAATGGCGCCTACATGCGTACCCTGCCGCTCGAGCGGATTCTCTCGGAACTGGGATTAAGCAGGGAATGGGCTGAGAGGGTGGCAGCACTCCGCGAAAACGGAAAGACACTGGTACAGCTTAGGGAGATGCTGGACATTTTTGATACCGCGGGGATTCACCCCGACGCACTCGAGTACCTCACTCGGATTAAAGGCTTAGGCAATCCGGTGCGGCTTCTCGAAGAGACACTCACGCGGGATCACAAAAAGTCCTTCGAGGAAATTTACGAGATCGTCGAGAAAGAAACTCACCTCGCCAAGAGAGATGTAATGATGCTCTTGCGCATTGCCATCACGGGAAGAAAGAGTGGCCCACCTCTAAAAGAAGTTTTCAGACTCATACCGCAGCATCTTGTGCTGGAGAGAGTAGCATGTTTGCAGAGAACATTCGGCAATTCGGTAAACGCCTGAAAGGTTTCTTTCGCAGCCTTTCGTTGAGGACTCAGCTCCTGCTGATCCTTCTCTTTCTTCTCCTCACGTCTATCGGTTCCCTCACCATTATCTATACGAAGAGTGAGGAACTTATCCTGGAAAAGGTAACTGACAACATTGACGATATCACCAAGGCGATCCAGATTAGCGTTGAGGAACTCACGTACCGGGGAGACAGCACACAGAGGTTAAAAACATATGTTGACACGTTAAATAAGAAAGGGATCCGTGAAATCTCAATTCTGAGTGATGCCTCAGAAGTTATAGCCAGCTCAGACCCGCGGAAGATAGGCACCGTGCAGCAGCCTCCCAAGAAATCAACGGCGTCGCCCGATAAAACAGGCAGAAAAAAAGATCTGATGATCACGGCCCGGCTGGGTGAAGAAACCGGCAAGAAAGAAGGACAGCGCCTCTATAGCGTTATCATGCCTGTTTCAATCAAGGGGCAGAAAATGGGCTACATCCATGTGAGCATGGTCCTTGATGACTATAAATACCTGCAGAGAAGGAATCACTTGAAAAGAGTCCTCAGCACGATTTTCGCATTCAGCATCGGGATCATCATCTGCCTGATCTTTGCGGAAAAGTACACGGAGCCTATCAAGAAGATTGCCAATGCAGCCAAAAAGATAGCAGATGGTCAGCTCGTCAGGATACGCGAAACCAGCCGCAGGGATGAAATCGGGGTTATGGTCAAGAGCTTTAACGAGATGGTGGACAAGCTGAGCGAAAGAAAAGAGCTGGAAGAGAAGCTGAAAAAGACAGAGCAGCTTTCCATGATAGGTCAACTCGCATCGGGCATTGCGCACGAAGTGCGAAATCCTCTCAATTTTCTTTCTCTTTCCATCGGCCATATAAAAGAGCGCATCCTCGAAGAAAACGTCACTGGCAGAGAAGATATCACCGCCCTTCTGGACAACTTGAAAAAGGAGATTTACAGGGTCAACGAGCTGATCAACAATTTTCTTTTTGTAGGGAAGCCCATTGTTCTGAATAGAACCTGGGTAACGCCGGGCGCCCTTGTGAGCGATGCTCTCTCAATGGTGAAAGACAAGGTAAGGGATGGCATCGACGTTCGCACTGTCTGCAAAGACGGCGGGCAGATATACTGCGATCCCGAATATATGAGAATCTGCGTGATCAATTTGCTTCTCAATTCGATACAGGCCATAGAAGATAGGGGAACGATTCTCGTCGAATGCGGCCGGGATCACGGGTTCTCCTACATTTCTGTGACGGACGACGGAAAAGGTGTGGCCCAGGACGAGGTCGGAAAAATCTTTGAACCTTACTATTCTACAAAGAAATATGGTATCGGTCTTGGACTCACAATCACCAAGAGGCTGGTCGAAGAGCACGGAGGCACCATTTCCATGGACAGCTCTTCAGGACAAAAGACCGTGACGACAATAAGGGTGCCTTTCCATGAAACATGATGCAAACACAGTTCTTGTTGTTGAAGACGACAAGAATCAACGAGAGATCATCAAGACTATCCTGGTGAAGGAGGGCTACTACGTTGAGGATGTCGGTACCGGGGCAAAAGCTATCGAGATCCTGAAAAATGGCAATTTCGATGTTGTCCTGACTGATCTGCGGCTGCCAGACATCGAAGGAACGGAAATCCTCAAGGAGGTAAAGTCTCAGAATCAGCCTTGCCACGTAATCATCGTCACAGCTTTTGGCTCGATCCCTTCTGCCATAGAGGCCACAAGGCTGGGAGCTTTTCATTACCTTGAGAAACCTCTTGAAAAGGACCAGCTCCTCCTCGTCATACAGAATGCGATTGACCAGGTGCGCCTGCTCAAAGACAACATCAGGCTCAAGGACCAGCTTGTCGACAAGTTTCAGCTTGATAATATCGTCGGCGATCACGGGAGCATGCATGAACTTTTCCGAATTGTGAGAAGGGTTGCCCCTACAAATTCCACCGTTCTGATTTATGGTGAAAGCGGCACAGGAAAGGAGCTTTTTGCCAAAAGCATCCACTACAACAGCCCGCGCAGACAGTACCCGTTTTTCGCCATCAATTGCGCGGCGATTCCGGAAACCTTGCTGGAAAGCGAATTATTCGGGTACGAGAAGGGGGCTTTCACCGGGGCCGTTACAAGGCATATCGGGCTGTTCGAGCAGGCAAATCACAGCAGCCTCCTGCTCGATGAGATCGGTGATTTGACCTTGCCCATGCAGGCAAAAGTTCTGAGGACCATCCAGGAGAAGGAGATACGGCGGATCGCCGGAAAGGAGACGATCAAGCTGGACGTGAGGCTTATCGCTGCAACAAACAAGAAGCTGGAAGAGGAAATCAAGACAGGCAGATTCCGACAGGATCTCTACTATCGACTCAATGTTATCGCCTTCACCATACCACCTTTGAGAGAAAAAATGACCGATATCCCTGTGCTCGTCGAGCATTTCCTGAAGAAACTGAACGCGTCACATGAAAAAAAGAAAAACGTGTCGAATGACGCACTGCAGCTTCTCATGGCCTATTCATGGCCCGGCAACATCAGGCAACTCGAATCGGTTACGGAAAGAGCATACGTGATGAGCGAAGGTGATGTCATAGGCGTTGAAAATATACCTGAAGAGATCAAAAATGGCCAAGAGAGGCAGCTTGTCCAGCAGACGCTCCGGCACAAGATAGAGTTTCTGATTGATTCAAGACTTACGGCTGCTGAATACAGGCTCTATCTCTACCTGTCAAGCCTTGACCCCCTTGACCCCGCATACCCGACAATGATCGAACCAAAGAAGATCGTGGAGCGGCTCGCCATTAACAAAGACACGTTCTATACGGCTATCGCGAAGCTTAAAGAATTGGGTCTCTACGACTTCAAACTCCGCACCAGCCAGTCTCACGCAAAAGGCAACGCGTAAGGCAGCGTCGGACAAATCTTCGTCGGAAATCTCCGACTGGGTAGCGCATCGAAAGTCGGAAAAATCCGACATATTAGACGTGGATCTAGGCTCCTTCCTCGTAACTATTGAATATTACACGTGTGATACGATGCACCTCTCCTGGCATAGCAGATGCACCTCGATGGAGCAGGTTTGCAAATAACTTGGAAAGGTGGTGATACCAACTGAAGAAGGCGTTGTTAATCGCTCTGATGTCAATCATCAGCGCTGCGTTCGTGACATCTCTTCTTGCTCAAAGCTCCACAGGCAAGCCCGCAGCGGCAGCCACCCAGAAGGCTCATGCGACAGCGCCCGAAAATAAGCCTGTCGTTGAAAGAAAAGCCCCCGGGAGCAAAACCCCCAAAGGCAAGACGCACCGATACACCGGCAACGTCACGAAGGTGGATACCACGCAGAAAACCATAGTCGTAAAAGGCAAGAAAGACGAAATGACTTTCGACGTGGGTAAGGCTCAGTTCAAGGGAGATGTGAAGGAAGAGGACAGGGTTACCGTGACGTACGTGAAGAAGGATGGTACGATGATGGCTTCTTCCGTTGTCAAGGCAGGATCGGAAAAAGAGATGCAAAAGCAGATGCAAGTGGGCGCGAAGCCCATAAAGCCTGCATCTGCAAAAAAGTGAAGGAACAAAAACAAAAAACCAAAGGAGGATAGTATGAAGAGAGCATTTTTGATTGCACTGACGTTAGTGATCAGCGTTGCGTTCGTGACCGTAGTGTTTGCGCAGGCGCCTGCGCCCGAGAAGAAGGCTGCTCCTGAGAAGACTATGAAAGCGCCAGCATCGGGCCAGAAAGAAGAGAGTGGCCCGCAGTCACCCGCGGAGAAGAAAGCCGACATGAAAAAGGCTCCGAAGGCTCCGAAGGGCGGACAGAAGGAAGAGAGCACCGCAGCAGGCGAGTCAAAGAAGGCTGACAAAGGACCGGCTCCGAAGGCTGAGAAGGGCGGACAGAAGGAAGAGTCTCCCCCGGCCCCGGCAAAGAAGTAAAGCATTGATCACGAAGATAAGGGGGCCTCTTAGGCCCCCTTTTTACGTGGCTCCTAAATAGTAGGCGGATCGGGTTCTATGCGCACGCCCGTGAGTCCGTAAAGCCACGAGAATAGCTCGGCAAAAATATCCTCATCTCCCTTCAGAACCAGTCGCCAGTGCAGTCCGCCCTTTTTTGTGAGCATCGGGCCTATCATCTTGCTGTCAAATCCTTCCTCCCTGACCCGTTCGACTATCCGTCCGACCAGGCGTTCACCCTGCTCACCCTTCTTCCACACTTCGACCAGAAAAAATCTCACGTAAGGCGGGAATTCTGCCAGTTTTCGCTTGGCCAGTTCTTCTGCATAGAAACGATCCTGATCGATCAGGTGAGAAGTATCGATGAGACCTCTCCTGCCAACAACCAGCAGAACTTCTTCAGGCAGAAGAGCGTCAATCAAGTTCCTGAACGTCTGGTAAATTCTCTCATGCGCCCTGTAACCGGCCATCCAGAGAAATTCTTCTTGTCCCAAAAGTACAAGCCTTCTCACGCGTAGCCCGTAGATTCGAGAGAGCATCTGAGTACCGATCACAAGGGTGCCCGGAGCGCGAGATGACTCGAGGAGCGACTGCACATCTTTCTTCTTCAGGCTCTCGGCAGTAATCCTGAGTACCCGCTGTTCCGTTGCGGCTGCGCTGAGTCTCTCTTCGACAAATTCCACTCCGGTCGAGGAGAATTGGATGAGGCTCCCGCCGCAGTGGGCGCACCTTTCGTCGTACGGAAAGCTCTTCTTGCAGGCGGAGCAGACGAGTCTGTCCTGCTCCCGTTGGTACGCTAAAGGGATTTCACAGTCAGGGCAGAGAAAAGGCTTCTTGCACTCGAGACAGTAAAGACGAAAGGCGTAATCTTTCCGGGGAGTGTAGATTGCCATGGTCTCCTTGCTCTGCAGCGTGCTGTCAATTACTTCGGCAAGGCCGGCGGGTATATGCTCCCGTATTCTACTTTCGGTCGTGATCTCCGCCACGCGTCGTCCGAGGCAGAGGTCCTGTTCCTTCTCCAGCGCTATTGCTCCCTCCTCTGCGAGCCGCACAAGATCGAGTGGAGGTGAAGCGCTGCCGAATAGAATCGGTACCCTGTTCAGTTCCGCAGTCTTCAGAGCAAGCCTCACTGCATGGAAATGAAACGCCTCCTCGTTCCTGTATTCATCTTCCTCGGGCCGTTCCACGATGATCATGCCTCTGCGCAGTATCGGCAACAGCAGGGCGCTCTTATTACCGAGGACAAGGGACCCTGTTTCTGTCCTCGTCCTGAAAAAAACTTCCATCCGGGCCTTGGGCTGAGAGCTGGTATACCAGACCACACACTTGCCAAGAGCCTCTACCAGGAGACGATAAAAATAATCGCCCACCACATGGTAATCGGGTAACAACAACAGCACGTTCTGTCCTTGATCAAGGCATTCCGAAATTACCGCAAGATACTTTTCCTTGCGCTGTGCGACGTCCGCTACGTATAGCGCAGGCCGGTATTCTTTTCTGAGCACACTCTCGGGGAGAGGACGAAACGAAGCTCCGGTATACGAGTCCGTAAACTCCACGAGCCCCTGACGATAGTAATCCCAGAGTTCCCGCTTACCCGCCTGCACAGATGCTGCTTTCACCGGAAGACCGTCGAGGTGCCGGAACCGGTCGTCCGTCGCTTTTATCAGGAGATACTTCACTATGTTAAGCTTAGGAGGCAGAGCATATTTCAGTACTACGCCGATCGGCGTAACGTAATAGTGTGACGCCCACCGGCACAGCTCGAACGTCTTGTCATCGATCAGCGGAAAAATATCGAGGATGTCCGCAAGTTCCTTGAGGCCCTCCTTTTCTCCTTCTTCGAGAGACAGAATAAAGCCTATCAGCGTGCGGCTGCCAAAAGGAACGGTTACCCTCACCAGGGGCTTTGCGAAACTCTCCAATCGCCCGGGGACAGCATAGGAAAATGTTTTGTTGAGGGGCAAAGGCAGCGCTACATGCGCAATCATGTAGAAAGCAAGAAGTCTTTCAGGTCAAGGTTCTTGACCAATTTAACGCCACGTACAGTTTCGCCCAGAAAGCGGCTTCCTATTTCAGAAAAAGTATCCGGTGAGTCGGTGACGAAATAGCTGACCCCACCGGTCCCGGATTCCCTCAGTAAACCGCGGGCACTCAAAAGATCCTGAACCTGCGCCGCTGTTTCCCTGCCGGTATTGACGATGAAAACATCCGAGCCGATTTCCTCCCGTATAGTCGGCTGGAGGATGGGATAGTGCGTGCATCCCATGACAAGCACATCTATTCCGCTGTCATGAAAGGCGGTCAGGTATTGCCGTACGACCAGATGCGCAACATCCGAATTTTCCCATCCCTCCTCAACGATCGGGACAAAAAGAGGACAGGCCTGCGAAAAGACCTGTACGTGGCGGTCGATTCTTCTGACGGCCCGTTCGTAAGCCATGCTTTTCACCGTTGCTTTTGTGCCGATGACACCCACCTTCTTGCTCCTTGTCTGCCTTACAGCGGCCGAGGCGGCGGGATCGATCACACCGATTACAGGGATAGGTAATTTCCTTTTGAGAATGGTCAGTGATAAAGCAGAAGACGTGTTACAGGCGATCACCAGCGCCTTTATGCCTTTCGCGAGCAAAAAAAGAGCAGTCTCGAGCGCGTAGCGGGTCACCGTGTAGGGTGATTTGTTACCATACGGCACACGCGCTGTGTCCCCTAAGTAAATGATATTTTCCTTCGGCAGAAGATCTCTTACTTCTTTGAAGACAGTGAGCCCGCCGATCCCCGAATCGAACATTCCGATTGCAAGATTTTGCATCGCCAAAGCTTATGTGACAGGCTGCTAAAAGTCAAGGAAGGAACCCGGTACAGCGAGGATGCGTCAAGGTTTAAGGAGGCCCAGTGCTTTCCGCACCTCGTCCATTGTTTCAATAGCCAACGCGCGGCACGCATCAGCACCTTGTTTAAGAGCGTTCATAACGTAAGCGTGGTCATTCTGCAGAGCGAATGCCTTCTCCCGAATTGGCGTTAATTCTACCATCATCTGTTTGAAAAGAACTTTCTTGCAGTCGATGCAGCCTATCGACGCTGTGCGACATCCTTTATCCAGTTCACTGGTTGCCTGCTCGGGCGAGAAGGCTTTATGCATGGTAAAGATGTTACAGATATCGGGGTCTCCGGGGTCGCTCCGTCTGACACGATTCACGTCGGTTACCGCGGTGCGCAGCTTTTCCCACATTGTGCTCTCTTCTTCCAGGATCCCGATATAGTTGTTGAGGGTTTTGGACATCTTACTTTTACCCTCGGTTCCAAGAATCCTGGGCGCACAGGAAAGGATCACTTCAGGCTCAGGAAAGATCTGGCCAAACCGGCTGTTGAATTTCCGAGCCACTTCCCGTGAGAGTTCCACGTGCTGTACTTGGTCCTCCCCTACCGGGACGTATCCTGCCTTGTATATGAGGATGTCAGCCGCCTGCAACACGGGGTATCCCATAAGGCCCATATTGATGTTGCTGCGATGCTGCCTCGATTTGTCCTTGAACTGGGTCATGCGTTCCACCTCACCCACAGGCGTCACGCAATTGAACACCCAGGCGAGTTCTGTGTGTTCCGGGACGTGAGATTGGATCGTGACATGACATTTTTCCGGCGTTAGCCCGCAGGCGAGCAAAATAACCGCGGTGTCGAAGCTGCGCCGACTCATCTCGGCGGTATCGTATTCGACAGTTATGGCGTGATAATCCACCACCGAGTATATGCATTCATGCTCTTCGAGCAGGGCAACCCACTGCCGTAGCGCACCAACGTAGTTTCCAATGTGAATGTCACCTGTAGGTTGAATTCCGCTAAAGATTCTCTTCACTGAGCGCCTCCGAAAGCATGGTTAATCTACACTAGAGCAGAACAAAAAATCAACAGCGAGAAGCGCTGCTTGTCAGCCGCCTTTGCGCCCAAAATACGATCCAGCATGAAAGAATTGACATGATTTTGGAAACGTACTATATATATGCCATATCCATTTATTGTATACAGTACCCGCAGCAAAGCGTTCTTTTCGGGAACCAATCAGCATAATCTATTGGCCCGGAAAGAGGACATCACTCACAAGACTCATGTAGCCGAGGAGGTAAGAGCAATGGCCGGCCGGGAACAAGAGCAGGAAACAGCAAGAAAGAGAAGGCTTCTGAGGGAACACGTATATACGGGTGTCAAGAACGCCATTATAGGGGGCGATTTTCAGCCGGGCAAACGACTGATTGAAGAAAAGTTGGCGGCTGATATGGTTACAAGCAGAACGCCCGTGAGGGAAGCGATTCAAAAGTTGGAAAAGGAAGGCCTCATCTTCCGACTGCCAAGGGGAGGCTTTGCAGTCAAGCCCGTCACCGAAGAGGAAGTAGAGGAAATACTGGGACTGCGAAGTATACTTGAGGGATATTCCGCGTATCTTGCTACCTCAAGAATCACGGATGCGGAGCTTAAAGAGCTTGACCAGATCATAGAGAAAGAGGAGGAATGCCTTAAGCATCTCGATGTTGAAGAATTTATACGCCTCGATGGCGAGTTTCACGATGTGCTCTACAAGGCAGCGAAGAATGCACGTCTATACACACTCCTGAACGATCTCAGAGACTACATGTATCGCTACCGAGTGATTATTCTCCATTATCAGAGGAAGCTTGATCTCGCCGTACAAGACCACAAGGAAATGGTCCAGTCCATAAAGGCAAAGAGTCCGCGACAGGTTGAGAGGCTGGTACGTAAGCATGTCGGCAGAGGAAGAGAGATCATCAAGAAAAAGATCAGACAGGGCGAGCAGGCACGCGTCTGGTAAAAACGATCTTCATAACAATTCTCGTAACGCTTTTGGGCATCGGCGGAGATTTGCATGCAGAGGGCAGCTTTGCACCAACCACCACTGCTCAAAGCGGACCCGACTCCGCGCGAGATGCTCCGCCGGTCGTAATCATCTCGCCACAGCAAGACAGTGAGGCCCAACCGAAACGCAATCACATACTGGCAGAAGATGAAGCCTACGACCTGATCTGGAACCTGCCGGAAGTCCGTAAAGAGATCGAAAAAATACTGGAAGAAGGTGGCACCCCCCTGGCGACAGTTGTCGTGAGGCCCGACTCCGGTGACGATAATGACAAGAACCAGGGAGGGAATTCCTTCTATGCCATTCGCTTTCAGGGCTTACAGGCGAATAAGGTGTCTATCGACAGGCTCTTCTATGTCGACGCTTTGTCCGGCATAGTTCTCGTTTACGATACGTTCAAGGAAAGAGCGATTCCTCTCGATGAATGGCGCCGGGGGAACTGAGTTGAGATATGGAGCGCCGTCCCATTCGTCATGACACGAATGGCTGCCTCCGAAGCCTTTATTAGTCCGCATTCTTATGCTATAGTGCTGCTTATCGAAACCGCAGTGTGTACACGATCGCACCCTCGATCCTGATGTTTTTTACTGCTTTGTAGAAAAAGGAGCCGATGTGTTCAAAGGGCTGATCATGAGTATCAAACCCGAGTCTCTCCTTATCTCCTTCGTCGCGGTGAGCGCGGGCACAGCGGTTGCTTCGTTATCCGGTCCTGTAAACTGGAGCCGTTATGTGCTCACGCTTCTGGGGATGATGCTCATGCAGGCCGGCGCGAATGTACTGAACGACTACTTCGACTATAAGAATGACGTCGACACGTCGCACGTGCCAGGGAGCTTCGGTACCGGTGGTCGAGCAATAGCGCGAAATCTGCTCTCGCCGGCTCAGGTACTAGCCGTAGGTCTCGCGCTCTACGCTTTTGCGTTGCCGATCGGCATCTATCTCACCGTCAAGGCAGGACTGCCTGTCCTCATCCTCGGGCTGCTCGGTTTTTTTGTGGGCTTCTTCTACACGGGTGGCCCTATTGGCTTCAAATACTATGCACTCGGCGAGCCCGCGGTCTTTCTTGTATGGGGACCGCTTATGGTCAGTGGTACCTATTATGTGCAGCGCAGTGAATTTTCCGGTCAGGCAGCGTGGATATCCATTCCTATCGGTATTCTGGTAGCCCTTATACTCTTCGCGAACAACATAAGAGACTTGACCTCTGACACATGCGCAAAGGTTCGCACTATAGCGACCATCCTGGGAAAGCAAGGGGCGGTAAGGCTTTACGGGATGCTTATCTTCGCTTCGTACGCCATTACACTCTTGCTGATTGTTGCCGGGCAGTTGAGTCTCTGGGGTCTGCTCACGCTCATATCTCTTCCGCTCGCCCTTAAACTCATCAAACAGATGCAGGTTGCTGTTCTTCCTGATGCAGATGCAAGGACGGCGCAGCTCAACACGATATACGGCTTGCTCCTTGTGCTTTCACTGGTACTGCAAAGGCTTTTCTCGTGACACCCCTTCAAAGGGTGCTGGTCACAATCCCCGCCGCCTTCCTGCTCTGGTTTCTCACTTTTGCCGTCCATCGTGGTAATTTCTGGCTCAAACTCTCCTGCTCGGCTCTCCTGCTCGCCCTCCTTGCTCTCAAGTCTCTGCTCAAAAGGGAAGAGAAACTCTTCCATGTCAGAGTGCGATTTGTCGTTGTAGGTATCTTGTCAGCGGTCCTTCTCTATGCGATTTTTTGGTTGGGGCGGGAGATATCCACAGCCCTGTTCCCATTTGCATCACGGGAGATCGGCAACGTTTATGTGACCAAAGCTGAACTCAACCCTGCTGCTATAGGGTTACTGCTCTTTTTCATTATGGGACCTGCGGAAGAGATTTACTGGAGGGGGTTTGTTCAAAAGACCTTGAGCCGCCGTCTGGGCCGAACGACAGGCCTGCTTATCACTTCAGCCGTCTATGCGCTCATCCACATATTCGCGTTCAATTTTATGCTGTTCGTAGCTGCAGCTGTCTGCGGCCTGTTCTGGGGACTTCTTTATCTGCGCGAGGGAAGCCTTGTGCCTGTTATGCTCTCTCACGCCCTGTGGGACTTGATGACGTTCGTCCTCTTCCCCTTCAACTGATCCCAACTCGACAAGAGAAAAAATATTTTGCTCCTTCATCTATCGGCTGTCATCGCTTGTAGTAACTCATTGCTTCAGGCATCAGAGCTTCGATCTGTTTGATCCTGGTCTCCGGTGCAGGATGTGTTGACAAGAATTCCGAAGGCCGGCTGCCGCCGGACGCAGCCATTCTCTTCCAGAAAGGCACCGCCTGCCTGGGATCGTAACCGGCCTTTGCCATCAGGATAAGGCCGATGTGGTCTGCTTCCGACTCCTGGAGCCTGCTGTAGGGAAGCATGAACGCCACGTTCGTGCCCGCGTTGTACGCCTGGAGAAAAAGATCCTTGGTGGCAGCAGCTTGGGTTGAAAGAGCGACCGAGAGCGCAGCGCCTCCCATCTGCTGAATAAGACCTTCGCTGACCCGTTCGTTGCCATGCTTGGCCACAGCATGAGCTATCTCATGTCCCATGACGACAGCAAGCCCTGTCTCATCGCGCGCGACCGGGAGAAGACCGGTGTAAACAGCTACTTTCCCGCCCGGCATGCACCAAGCATTAACGGTCTTGTCATCCTCAATGAGGTTGAACTCCCACTTGTAGGTACTCACCTCTGCTCCCATTCCGCGTTGTTTCAACAGGTCCCCGGTCGCCCACGCTATCCTGGAACCTACGTTCCTTACCATTTGAACTTTCTGCTGGTCCTGGGAAAGTTTGGATTTGTGCAGCACGTCCTGATACTGCTGCAAACTCAGCGTGACCAATTCCGTGTCAGAGACCAGGTGGAGCGATTGTCGTCCAGTCAAAGGCACAGTCTCACAGGAAACGAGAATACCGAAGACTGCCAGGATGGCGCAGACAGCAACGAGCGGAAATCTCTTTTTTCCCGGGATGTGCAGCATCATTTCCTCCCGACCAAGAGTTACAAGCCTCACCATCGCATTCTACTTCTCAACGGCTTGCAAGCGGAAAGGCAGTATAGGATCAACCTTCGGGTCACCTGCTTACAAAAAGGGCCGGCCCAGGAAACCCATCGCCGGCCCTCTATGAAAGGAAATCGTCTTACGCCTTTGCCAAAGCTGCGTCTCTTGCTGCTATAGATCTGCTCACAAAGGTCAGCAGCGCGGCTATTATGAGAACCGCGATGATTATGAAGAACGTCAGAGTATCAGAGCCTGTGGCGTCCTTAATACGACCGTTCACCCACGGCATGATGAGGCCTGCAATACCCCAAGCGGTGAAGACGAAGCCGTAATTCACGCCGAAGTTCTTGAGCCCGAAATAATCTTTGGTTGCAGAAGGAAAGAGCGACAGGTTTGACCCGTAGTTGGCCCCGATAAGCAGCACGATGAGCAGCACAATAGGCCACTCCGCACCGCCTTTCAGCAAATAGAGCACGAAGAGTACTATGGCCTGCAGGATAAGAAATCCGAACATCGTCCACTGGCGGCCCATCTTGTCGGAAATGATACCCGCGACAATACGGCCACTCGCATTTCCGACCGCCAGGACTGCTACAGCCACGAAGGCGAGTTCTCCGAGAGACTTTTTCCCGAGATCCTGCGCGACGCTGATGAAAGTCAGTCCGGCAGAAGCACCGGCAAAGTAGATAAGCCAGAGAATGTAGAATTGTCCTGTGGAGAGCATCTCTTTCCAACCCCGATCTACTGAAGCTTTAGCTGCGGCGCTTCCTTTTGCCGGGGTACCGGCCGGCACGTATCCTTTAGGGGGATCCTTCAACCACTGCGACAGGATCACCACTATGACAAGAAATGCAATACCAAACACCAGCATGGTGCTGGAGACTCCCTTTTCAACAACCTGTTTGACAGCGCCGGCGGGATCAGTTTTTGTTATAACAGTCCCGAACGAACTCAGCAGTTGCGTAGCAAGAGGTGCTATGTAGACTGACGCAAGCCCAAAACCCGCAACTACGAGTCCTGCGATGAGTCCTGTCTTTTGGGGAGGAAACCATTTCACTGCCGGAGGCGTCGCCGACGCATACCCGAAACCTATCCCGGTGCCCGCCAAGACACCAAACCCTGCGACAAAACCGGCAAGCGAGGAACCTGCAAGAGCCGCAATAATAAAACCGACACCGACCAGAATGCCGCCGATAGTCGAGACCCAGCGCGGGCCGATTTTATCCTGCAGCCTGCCGGCAGGCACCATGGCCAGTGCAAAGATCAGACACGCGACGGAGTATGGGAGAGCCTTGTCCGCATTGCTCCAGCCCCACGAGTCAGGAATGCCGCCCTTAATGACACTCCACGCATAGAGGATACCGAGTGCAAGGTTGACACCCATTCCACAAAATGTGACGGTCCAGCCTTTCGATTCCTGTTGTTCAGTCATCTGCCGCGTCTCCTGTCCCCATTTTTTTACTTGTGACTTAATTCACAAAACTAGCACAGGCAGACAGAATGTGTCAAACAATTTCCGATACCCTTGCGTGATTTTCAAAGCCCTTACTGCATCTGCCAGCTTTTTTGCACGCACATCACCTCAATTGTTGCTTACTCACATGCCATCGCTTATAATGGGTTAAGGATGGGTTAAGATGGTAGAGCTTATGCAGGGTAATGCCCTGTAAACAAGGATTCGTGTGCAGCGAATGGAAGTTGATGAAAAAAAGACAGAATTGCGCGACCACTTGCTGGGCAGAAGCAAGGAAGGTTTGTTGTCGTGGGCAGATCAAAGAACTGCGGCGGAACTGTACGGTATGAGCCTGAGTCAGGTCGAGGAGGTCGCACTGGAAGCCGGTCTGTTGCCCACTCGTTACCAACGCAACCGCAAGACATTATCAATCGAAGATCAACTGAAGCTTTTGCGCGGCACGGTGGCGATCATTGGGTGCGGAGGACTGGGCGGCTATATTGTAGAGGAATTGGCCCGGATTGGTGTAGGTCAGTTGAGGGCCATTGATCCTGATGTGTTCGAGGAGCACAACCTCAACCGTCAACTCATGTCGTCGATCGCGGCACTGGGGCAGCCAAAAGTTGAAGCTGCTTCAGCCAGAGTAGCGCAAATAAATCCCGCTGTTGAGGTCCTTGCCGTGAGGGACCGTTTCTCCAGAGAGAATGGCAGGCCATTCCTTGGTGGCGTCAGCGTCGCGGTTGATGCCCTGGATAACATAATCACCCGGCTGGAATTGGCAGAGGTCTGTTCCGACCTCGGCGTCCCCCTGGTCCACGGTTCAATTGCAGGATGGTACGGCCAGATCGTCACTCAGTTGCCGGGAGAAAGCACGTTGCAGGCAATTTACGGACGCTGCGCTGAAGGAGTAGGTGTTGAGAAGCATCTTGGTAATCCCTCGTTTACCCCGGCGGTTGTCGCAAGCCTCCAGGTCGCAGAGGTCTGCAAGATCCTTTTGGGGCGCGGCACATCAGTGACCGGTGCAATGCTTACGATCAATCTTCTGGACATGCAGTTCAGTAAGTTCAAGATAAAGTGCTGATGCAGAGGCAAAATCCAAATCCTAATGTCTAAATCCGAAACAAATCCCAATTTTCAAAAACTCGAAGCAAATGCTCCCAAGTCCCGGCACACCTCCCATGGATCACTTCAGTGCGGTACTTTGAGAATCGTTTGGAATTTGGTGCTCAGAATTTGAGATTTGATTTTAGTGGTGGAGGTACATCATGTCCGATTACGATGACGACGAGAGACCCAGTTGGCGGGAAATCGACAAGAAGCGAGACCGCAGTTCGCACGTGAGACAGGAGAAGAAAGAGCGCAGCGGCGGGGCAAGGCCGGGCGCGGACCGGTATGAACAGGGTCGTTATAAACAAGCCCTTGAGAAGCTCTTCCAGGGAAAGAAGGGTACCCTGGAGTACCAAAAGCTTCACAACGCCATCCATAAATCCTATGGTTCATCCACGTTCCTCGCTCACGTCCAGAAATTCATCAAGGCCTATGGTTTGCCGCAAGATGTCTCAACGCTCCTGCTTATCCTGGATACAAAGGATCCCGACACTATGCTGATGACGATTGATAAATTAAAGGAGGTCGCTGCCAGTGCCACCGCGAGAGAAAAGGAAGATATCAAGCGAAAACTCTCCATTCTCAGCATGACGGACAGATCGGGTGATGTGAAGGAGCGGGCTCACGAGGTTGCCGAGGAGTTAAAATCGCTCTCATGAAGTCGTAGACCATTAGCCCCTGCCCTTTTGCAGTAGGCTGCGGGCGTCAGCCGTATGCTGTTTTCTAATGGTCTTCTTTAAGATAGCCTTTGGGTGTGCGTGTTGCCGGGAGCTTCTCCGACTCAGCTTTCATACGCTCTACCAGAGAACCAGCTTTCCTGAATGACAAAATAACATCGGCTGATTCCAAAGGGGCTCTCGGATTAACAGCCGAGTTTACGGCCTTTACCTTCACAGTGTGCGCCCCGTCCGCGATATCCCCAAGATCGCATCTGAGGCGCGAGGTGCCATCCGGAAACCGCTCCGGGAGCACATCCCGGGAGATTCCATCGAGCACCACCACGAATTTTGTCGGCTGCAGTTCGCTTGCCGAATACTGATCGGACAGCAGCACCGGGCCGGCGCACAGCCACGCCGGAGCAAAAAGCGGAATGACGAGGCTCGCGAGGAGCAGATTATATCGCATCAAGGACACCGTTTATCATAGCATATGCACGCTGACATTAAAGCGCCAGCTCCGCGAGCAACCTGAACCCGGTGTCAGGCTGAGCAACAGCAGCGCCCGTCCCCGGAAGAACGGGCGCTGCATCAGAACGGAGCAGATGTCACATGCCTCACAACCGTACTTATTGTTTCTTGAACTCCTTTTCCATGGCCTCCTTCGCAGGCTTCACGTAGATGTCCCTTAGTTTGGGCTTCTCGATCTTCCCTGCCGGATTGCGGGGGATATCCGAATAGACCATCTTTTCAGGCCATTTGTATTTGGCGAGACCTTTCTCCTTGACGAAGTCGATCACTTCCTGGTCGGTCAGGGCCTGGCCCGGCTTTGTCTGGATAATCGCCATCACTATCTCGACAAGCCTCGGGTGGGGATAACCAAGCACGGCAATGTCCTGGACCTTGGGGTGTTTTCTCAAGCAGTCCTCAATCTCCGCCGGGAATATATTCTCACCGCCCCTGATGATGAGATCCTTTGCCCTGTCTGCGAAGAAGATGTAGCCCTCCTCGTCTATGTACGCAAGATCACCCGTGTGCAGCCAGCCATCAGTGATCGTCTTTGCAGTCATCTCGGGATTATACGCATATTCCTTCATGAGCCTCGGGCCCTTCATCAGGAGCTCGCCAACTTCATTAGGCTTGCATTCCTTCCCTTCCCCGTCCACAACTTTTGCTTCCATGAAGACTGTCGCTTTGCCTATTGAACCGGGTTTCCGCATGATGTCTTCGTCATAGCAGTTGGTAAGACCACCACCACCGCCTTCGGTGATACCGTAAATATTAGCAATGGGCAGATTCGGAAAGATCTTTTTCGAATCTTCGAGCAACACATAAGGAACAGGCTGCGCACCGATCTCTATGTGCCTGAGAGCCGACAGGTCATAATCCTTGAGGTTGACCGCACCCGATTTTATGGCATTCAGCACGTCCGACCACGTGGGAACGGTGTTCCAGCCGCCCGTGCACTTCTCATCCGCAAGACTCCTCAGATAGAATTCCGGTTGTATCTCCATGGCCATCAGGATTTTCCCTGCGGCGATGAAGCAAGGGAAAGAGAGAAAAAGGGTCCCGCTGTGGTAGAAAGGATGCGGAGCCAGGTACACGCTGTTATACCCGAGGTTGTACGTCAGGGCGTTACCAATACCGATGTAGAAGAGTGTCTCATGTGTGTGGCACACCGGCTTCGGTGCGCCCGTTGTGCCTGATGTGAACATGAGTTCAGCCATGTCGTCATCTTTCGTGTCAACCAGCACATTAGCCGTATCACCTTTCTCCAGGACCTGCTTATATGAGGCCATGCTTGCCGGCACATTCTCACCGACGCATATGTATTGCTTCACATAGCTCATCTCTTTCATAATGGGCTCTACGCGCGAAACAAACCCGTCGCCCAGAATGAAGACCTTGCTCTTTGTTACGTCGCACGCATACTTAATGTCGCTCGACGCAAAACGGAAATTGAGCGGGCTGATGACGGCACCCGCTTTCAGAACCGCCATATAGGTGACGTACCATTCGAGGCTGTTGAGCATCAGGTGCTGGACGACGTCCCCCTTCTTGATCCCGCAGTCCTTGATGAGATAATTTGCCACTTTGTTCGTCTGATCATTGAGATCCTTCCAGGTGAGAGCCCTCCTGGCCTTCTTTGAAGGGTAACTCTCGATGAGAAACTCGCGGTTAGGAAACTTACTTGCATTCAGCCAGCAAAACCGTGCAAAATTCATACGCCCCCTCCCTGTAACTGTTTATTTTTTTTAATATATTGACTGCAAAATTTAACCCATGATAGATTGAAAATATGGCTTTGTCAACGTAAAAAATTTTTTTCACAAAACCGGAGGGGCACGATGGGTAATGTATACATTCATATAGGCGAAATACTGGCACGAAACGCTCGAATGTATCCAAATGACGTGGCGCTGGTCGAACGCATTCCCGCCGAAAAGAAGAGGTTTCAGATTACCTGGAGGGAGTTTGACGAGGGCGCAAATCGCTTCGCGAATGTGCTCGCGAAGAAGGGCATTCGAAAAGGCGACAAGGTCGTTCATTGGATGAACAATTCAATCAACTGGCTGATTGCTTACTTTGGCATTGTGCGGACCGGAGCGTGGGTGGTGCCCCTCAACTTCCGCTTTACAGGAGCCGATCTCAAGTACTGCTGCGATGTCGCAGAGCCGAAGCTCCTGGTGTTCGATCAGGATTTCACATCGAAAATAGAAGAAGTCCGCAAAGAACTTCCCGCAAAGGATTATATCTGCCTGGGCGAAAAAATCCCGCAGTTCGCCGAGTCGTTCACGACCCTTATCAATAGTGCATCCAGCACACCGCTTGACATCGAGATCGGTTTTGACGATCCCTGCGGTCTCTATTTTACATCCGGCACCACGGGACAGCCGAAGCCGATACTTCTGACCCACAAGAACATGGTCTGCGCCTGTATCACTGAAAATGCCCACCATTACCAGAAGCGCGAAGACAACTTTATTCTTATCCCGCCGCTGTATCATACAGGCGCAAAAATGCACTGGTTCGGGAGTTTCATCGTGGGCAGCAAAGCGGTCATTCTCAAAGGTGTATCGCCTGAATGGGTTCTGGAAGCGGTCAATGAGGAGGGCGGCACAATAGTCTGGCTCCTGGTTCCGTGGGCGCAGGATATACTTCTTAAGCTGGACAGCGGCGAGCTCAAGAAGGAGAATTACAAGCTTGACCAGTGGCGTTTGATGCACATCGGGGCGCAGCCTGTACCGCCGAGCCTGATCATGCACTGGAAAAAGTATTTTCCTGCCATGCAGTACGACACGGACTACGGCCTGAGTGAATCGACAGGTCCCGGCTGTGTACATCTTGGAATCGAGAATACGCATAAAGTCGGGGCGATCGGCGTGCCCGGATTCAACTGGGAGGCTCGCATCGTTGATGAAAACGGGCGTGATGTGTCGAAGGGTGAGCCGGGAGAACTCATCGTGCGCGGAGACGGCGTAATGAGGGAATACTACAAAAATCCGGAGGCCACGGCAAGAACCTTGAGAGACGGGTGGCTGTACACCGGTGACATGGTCCGCATGGACGACGAAGGCTTCATCTGGATCGTCGATCGGAAGAAGGACGTGATTATAACAGGAGGCGAAAATGTCTTCCCTGTTGAAGTGGAGGATTTCCTGCACGCACACCCCGCAGTCAAGGATGTGGCGGCAATAGGCCTGCCGGACGAGCGTCTGGGAGAAATCGTCGTGGTGATCATAGACGTAGTTCCCGGAAAGAGTCTTACCGAGGAGGAAGTGATCAAATTCTCCGAAGGCTTGCCGAAGTACAAACGGCCAAGAAAGATTGTCTTCGGCGAAGTTCCCCGTAATCCCACGGGTAAAATTGAGAAGCCCAAGCTGAGAAAGCTGTACGGAGGCTCAGAAGAAGCTTTCAAGATGAAATAACATGAAATGATATCGACCGTTGGTTGACAAGTCAGTGGCCGATGAGTGGTGACCAGTGCACAAAAAACATTTTCCTTCACCGCTGGAAGAAACGATCAAATACACATTCAAGAACAGGTCCCTTCTCGACCATGCGATAACGCATACCTCTTCACTGAAAGAGGAGGAGCAGCGCGCGAAATCCGACAATGAAAAGCTGGAATACCTCGGGGACGCCATTCTCAACGCGGTGATCAGCATCCTTCTCTACAGAAAGTATAGAGACAGGAATGAGGGCTTTCTCAGCAATGCGCGCTCTGTGCTCGTCAAGAGAGACGCCCTGACGGAGATTGCGCGTGACCTCGAACTGGAAAACCACATGGCCTTCGGCAATGGGAAGTCCCGCGTGCCGAAAGATTCAAAGGTTCTTTCCAACATGGTCGAGGCGCTCATCGGCGCTGTGTACATGGACGGCGGTTTCCGCGTTGCGACACGCATCATACGACAGCTCTTTCATCAATACTTTGACGAGGAAAAACTTCAGACCAAGAATCCCAAAAATGAACTCCAGGAATACTCTCAAAAACGATGGGGCGTGCTCCCGCGGTACCGCCTCACGAGAAAAATGCAGGATGGCTTCAGCATTTACGTCTACGTGAGCAAGACACTCAAAGCCAGGGGCATCGGCAAAAGCAAGAGAGAAGCAGAACGGCACGCTGCCGAAGCCTTGCTGAAAGAGATAAAGCGGCGATCGTGATCGTGCCCGTCTTTCTGCCGCATCTTGGATGCCGACAGAAGTGCATCTATTGTAATCAACATCATATTACGGGGGAGACAAGCAGCCGGGGCACAGAAGAGAGCATCCGCAGGGCTCTCGATCCTGTCAGTGAACCGGTTGAAGTAGCGATCTACGGAGGCAATCCTTTCGGTCTCGGGCCGGACGGGTTGGCCCGTCTCTTCGGTTCCTTCAGAGAATATCGAAAAAAGATAAAAACCATACGCCTGTCGACCGAACCAATCAAGCCGGACATGCAGGTCATCGACCTCTTGCGCGCCCACAATGTGACAACGGTAGAACTGGGGATTCCCGTCTTCTCAGATGAGAAGCTGCGCGCCCTTGGCAGACGTCATACGGTCAGGGACCTGTACGATACCTACGAGGTTCTCACCGGTGCGGGCTTTACGGTAGGCATCCAGGTAATGGTAGGGCTGCCCGAAGAGACAACTCAGGATATACGCTCGACCGTCGAGCATCTGCTGCGTCTCGAGCCTGCCTTTATCCGGATCTACCCGCTTGTCGTGTTGCGGGATACGCCGCTCTGTGCAGCGTTTCATGAAAAGCGATTCACTCCCTTAAGCCTCGAAGAGGCTGTTCTCAGGGCGCTGTTCATCTATCTGCACGCGGTGACCCATTCCGTAAAGGTAATAAAGATGGGTCTCACAGGAAACGAGTTTCTGAAAAGCGAGATCGTGGCCGGTCCTTATCATCCTGCGTTCGGCTATCTCGTGCGCTCAGAAGCTTTTTTTCTCGCAATACTCAAGGTCTGCAAGGAACACTGGCTTTCCGGCACGGTCACGGTCTTAATCAGCAAAAAGGATGTACCTCACCTGATCGGGCATCGCCGCTTCAACATCAAGAGATTCGAAGAACAGTCACTTCACGTTGATTGGCGTGAGACCGATCTCTCTCCCGGCGAGTTTTTGGTCTGTATTCCAGAGAGAATGTCTGGAGCCAATGTCCGTTCGCGTGGACGACCCAGCCTTCGGCCGGGTACCCCGGGCGGCAGCGAGGAGCCGACGCAGCCGTACCTTACGGTACGGCGAGGAGAGCGACGTAGCGACAACGAAGGTATACGCGTGAAGGGACATTGGCTCCAGGATGCTATTTCCATGCTTCCCTTTTGAGACCACTAACCCCTTCATAAACGATCTCACTCTGCAGCGATTCCGAAATGATCTCCTTGAGCAGGCACTTTCGCTCAGGCCGCGGCAAAAGCCCCTCTGTAATCTTCGTAAAGAAGCGGAGACGATCACCAATCGGAATCCTCTGAGGTATGGTGGTGTTGAGCTGCACCAGCATTCTCTTGATGGCCGCATCGTCAAAGCCGGAAAAATTCAGATCTTCCACGTCAAGAAAAAGAAAAGAGCCCTTCTGCAGCACGAATATGTTGCATGCCTTCAAGTCCGCGTGGAATATCTTTTTTTTCAGGACCGATACAAAGAACAATGAAAGGCGGCCGATAAAAGCGCGCCTCGCAGGAACCTCCATACCGTCATAGTTTCTGTCCAGGAACCGGTCGAGTTCCTCGCCCTTCCCTGTCAGGTCCTCCATTGCTATGTAACCCGGCCCTGATGTGGACGGCCCTTCCACATAGTAAGGCCGCGGGGTTATGAAAAATCGCATGTACTCCAGGATTACGTGGTGCTTCCAGGCACGGTGCAACCTCCGTCTATGGACATAGGTCTTGCGCAGATGATCAGCGTAGCGCTCGACCTTCACCTTCTTATCCTTCTTGATCGTCGCAAGGTAGGCACCATGTATCTCCCCGTCCACGCTCCTCACGGTGATCCGATTTCCGGAACGCTCAAGCAGTGACGTCGTCCTGAATGCCCGTTCGGCCTTTCTCTCCACCCAGCGCTGCCTGAGACGCGCCAGTTCCTTCTCAACCGGGACCCTGAGCGCATCGCCGCCATACTGCTTGAAAAACCATTCCTTCTCCCTCTCATCCATGCTCTCATAGAGAATAGCAAGGGCATGGGAAACATTCGAAACATCGTCCCCCACTGTGAAATTCTTTTTGAAGGCACCTTTGTGGAGATCCACGAGATAGATTTCATCCGATGATGCAATCATGTTCGCGAGATGCAGATCGTTGTGACGGAAACCCGCTGATTTCAGCCGTGCAAGAAGCGTGACGAGGGATACGAGAAGCTGTTCTCTCTTGTTTCTGTTCTCCACCCAGTCGAGAAGGGGCACCCCCTCTATCCATTCCTGGACTAAGTAAGATCCCTGTGGTGCCACACCGTACCCTAGCGGTTTCGGCGTGGGTATCGACAGTGAGCGAAGCTTCTTGCTCAGCTCGTACTCTTTTTTTCCTCTTGGAAGGATACGGTTCCTGATCTGACCGGAGAGACCTTTCTCCCTGAAGAATTTTATGAAGACTTTTCCATGCTCGTATTCCCTGACCAGGTGAACCCGTCTTTGCGCCGGCTCGTATGCGAGCTCTTGCACCACGCGCTCGAGTGGCTCATCCTCAAGAAACCATGTTATGCCCGATGTTCTAAAGATGTGCAAGATTCTTCCTTTGGTACTATAGCAAAGGGCAGAGAACGGAGTCAACGCATGGGCAGGAGCGGTACGCGTTCATTCGATCGCTTCATAGAAATGCACTGTCGGTTGGCCGTCGAGAAGGAGTGCTGCACGCCTCCCTGCCTCGGCATGGGCAGGGGTCTTACCCATGGCAACAAAGGTTTCCTGGCTTTCGTGCTCCATAATGGCAGCGTACGAGCCGTCCTTCGTGGACTTCAAAAGCCGGCGACCAATAAAGCCCTTGCAGTTGGCAAATTCCTTATTTGTCCAGACAAACCACTCTCTGAACTCCTCGTCTTTCCCTTCCCTGACAGGTGGAAAATTGACAATCACAACAAACATCAGAAATTCTCCTTTCCTTGCGTGAGGCACTGAGAGCCTGAGTCAGCGTTCCCTTACGGCTCTCTGCCCAGCGTTGGTGATGGTACCACGAAACGATTCTGAATGCGAGCAGTGAGCGCGCCACGCGTAGACCGGTGCAAGGTGCAAGGTTTGCGGCTTCAATCTTGAAAGTTACACTTTCAAAATGCATTGTGCGTACATAAAGAGAAAGCTGGAAACGGAAGTAACCAGGCGCCTCAATTCTTTCGCTGCAGTGGCTGTCCTGGACCCTAGACGAAGCGGAAAATCGACCCTTGCCCGGATAATTATGCAAGGGCACAAAGATGGGGCCTATTTGGACCTCGAGCGACCATCCGACATTCGAAAGCTGTCAGAGCCGGAGATATTTCTCGATTCGCACAAGGAGGAACTCATGTGCCTCGACGAAATACAGCGGCGCCCTGACCTCTTTCCTGTGCTACGGAGCGTGATTGACGAACGCGGTCGGCACGGTCAATTCCTTATCCTTGGATCTGCATCTCGGGATCTCATACGCCAGAGTTCTGAGAGCCTTGCCGGCCGCATAGCGTATCTGGAACTGACACCCTTTTTGCTTTCTGAGGTTAAATCTCGCGGCTCACGGAACACGCTTTGGCTCAGGGGAGGTTTTCCGGAAAGCTTCTTAGCCGGATCGAACATGGAGAGCGTAGACTGGCGACAGAACTTTGTTCGAACGTTTCTGGAGAGAGACATACCCCAATTGGGCTTCCGTATACCCGCCACGACTTTGGAGCGGTTGTGGCAGATGTGTGCACACTACCATGGGCAGCTTCTGAACCAGTCCAGCCTTGGCGCAGCGCTTGACACCAGCCATACGACAATAAGGTCTTATCTCGACTTACTATCGGAAACCTTCATGATACGCGTCTTACCACCGTTTCTTCCGAATCTGAAAAAAAGGCTCGTTAAGTCTCCCCGCATCTACATCCGGGATTCGGGTATACTGCACACACTATTGGACATCGAAGATGAGGATGATCTTCTGGGTCACCCGGTACGAGGCGCATCATGGGAAGGGTTCGTCATCGAAAACATCCTCGGGGAGCTTCGGAACTGGCGCAGCTTTTTCTACCGGTCAGCTACAGGTGCTGAGATCGATCTCGTACTGGAGAAAGGTCGGACGAGGATCGGGGTGGAATGTAAACTTTCGGCCGCACCGGAGGTAAGCAAGGGATTCTGGAATGCGCTTGACGACCTTTCCATCAAAGAGGCATGGGTAGTGGCTCCGGTGGAAGAAAGTTACCCCTTAGCCAGGAACGTGACCGTCGCCCCCTTGACCGGGTTCATCCGGTCCATGACAACGCTAACAAAGAAAACTCGTCAAACGACCATACCACTGTCCGCGGTTCACAGGGGCAATCTGTGCGGGGAACATCGCCCTCCCAAATGGCGCCATTGACGCCAAGCGGTTCATCCCCGCGTGCTCACTGTCTCGGTTAGTCCTCCACCCGCTGCCACTGCTCGCATGGCTTGCCAGGAAGACTATGTGCATACTATTCTCGGTCCATTCTACTTCGTATCGTCAGGCAGGAGAAAAAATGAGCAGGTCAACGAGGCTGGTCGAGGAAAACGTGGCCAAGTCTCCAGGGGTTGACCTGTTTGCTTTCACCCCCACTTACGATTTTTTCACAAGCAGGCTGTCAATACAAAAAAAGTGGGTCGTCGGCAGGGTCAAGAGGGAAGAACCCTCTATGCCTTCGCTCGAACTTGGCGAGCGGACCTGAGCGCGCAAGACAGATTTTGCGCTACAGTCTGATTGTATGCCAATATGCCTCGACATGCTATAATAATTCGGAGTGGTTCATAACAGCGATGAAAGCCGTCAACATATCAGTAACTTCAAAGCACATGAAAAAGATGGAACACGACAGATTAATCAAACTCGGTTCCGGTAGGCTTCCTAAAGACTTCTGGAGGATGCCCCGACCCAAGGACCCCAAAGGCCTCATTCTCAGAGCGCTTCTAGAGGAACGCAAGACCGGGAGATGAACGTACTCTTCCTCATCCAGGGCTTTGAAGTGGCTGCGAGCCGTTACCGCGTGCTGCAATACCTGCCGTACCTTGAATCGAGAGGTGTTAAACCTACCGTCAGCGTTTATCCCCGCGGGATTGGTCAACTCTTTCGCTTCTTCCGGGAGCTTCCGAGTTACGATATACTCTTCCTCCAGAGAAAACGCTTTCAGCCGGGCCTCCTCGGGTTACTGCGCCGCAAAGCGCGTCGCATCGTTTTCGATTTCGACGATGCCATCATGTACCACAATTCCAAGGCAGCCTCACCCCACTCGCGCACAAGGCAAAGGCGCTTTGCGGAGATGATCAAAGCCTCTGATTATGTGATCGCCGGCAACTCTTTCCTGCAGGAGAAAGCAGCCCAATACACGGATCACGTGGTGGTTATCCCTTCGCCCATAGACAATGCGCGCTATGTCCTCAAAGATTACTCAGTGAAGAAGGAGGGAGTGAGCATAGGATGGATCGGCGACCATGGAAGCCTCCACTACCTGGAGAGGATGCGTCCTGTGTTTGAGGAGCTGGGAAAAAAGTATCCGCAGGCACAGCTTGAAATCATCTGCGATATTTTCTTTGATTGCGAGCGCATGAAGGTAGTCAAGAAGAGATGGGGCCAGGAAACTGAAATCGAGGACCTCAAGAATCTCGATATCGGTGTCATGCCTTTACTGGACGATCCCTGGTCATGGGGAAAATGCGGCCTGAAGATCCTGCAATACTACGGGGTAGGCGTGCCCGCGGTCTGCACGCCGGTTGGTGTGAACAGGGATGTAGTCCAGGACAGCATCAACGGGTTCTGGGCAATGACGCACGAGGAGTGGGTCGCCAAGCTTTCCCGGCTGGTCGAGGATGCTCACTTGCGAAAAACCATGGGCATGCGTGGACACGAACTGGTGATAAAATCCTTTTCACTGGAAGCGTGCGCACCGGCACTTGAGCGCGTGCTGAGAGAGGCTTAACCCGCCCGGAGTCACCATCGATCGTCGATACTGGGGCTTTCTTCCTGCTTAAACCAGTTGTCACAAAAAGGGCAGTGCAGTTGTACGTCCTTGTGCCTCAGCTCCCCGAAATGCACCTCGAACTCCTTCTTGCATTTGGGACACACGATGGTAAAGATCCTGACCACTGGTTCCTCCTTATCCGTTAAGTCAGCTATCCGACGGGAATCTTAGCCAACGTTTCCGCCTCAATAAAATCAGCCGGCTGCATGCGCGCCATAGCCTCGTCAGGCACATTGAGGCGTTTGGAGAATGGACGGTCCACGGGCTTTGTGGCGTCGATGATCATTTTGCTCCCACGGATATCATGAACGAGGGAAGGGTCGAGGGTGTTGCCCTTTATGTTTCGTATGATGTCGATGTCAGTATCAGGCTGCACGCGCGTTGCCACCGCCCACATCACCTCTTCTTCCTTGAACGGGTCTACATCCGCATCGACCACGATCACGTTCTTGACGAAATCGCAGTGGGCCATGGCCATGAGTGCAGCCTGCTTGGTCTCACCCTCCACCTTCTTGTCAACCGATATGTAGCAGTTGAACCTGCACGCGCCGGAGATGGCGAAGTGCACCGCCTTGACCGTGGGGACCACGCCCTTTACCGCATTGAAGCAGCTCCCCTCCTTGGGGATACCGCCCACGATCCACGTATCTCGATGACCCGTGAAGATATGCTGGAAGATCGCGTCACTCCGGTGCGTGATCGCCTTTACATTGACTACAGGCCGCCAGCGTTGCGGTCCATACGTGCCGGGGAATTCGCCGAACGGTCCTTCCACTTCCCTGACCTTCGGCGGAATCTCCCCTTCGATAATCATTTCTGCGTCTGCAGGTACCATGAATTCGTCCCCCCACGTTTCCGAGCTGGTAAGTCTCAGGGGATCTCCCATGATGCCGCCTATGAGCTCATAGTCATCGACGCCATAGGGTGCCACGTTGAGCGAGCCAAGATAGAAGGCAGGGTGATGGGAGATAATGATCGCGCAGGGCGTGGGAAGGTTTCTCTCTTCGTTCTTCCGCAGTATGGTCCAGTTGTGTCGTGGCGAAAGATGGATGCCCAGCTTCCTCGGCTCTTTGTACTGGTTGCGATGAAAGGAAGCGTTGTAGAAACCTTCATCCGGGTCGCGCAGTATCACGGTCATGTCTATGTAGGGCCCTCCGTCCATCTCGTGGTGACGGACGATGGGCAGCTTGCGTAGATCAACGTCCTCTCCTGTTCTGATCACTTCCTTGACGGGCGCTTGATTCCCGGCAATGACTGCAGCCGGAAGCCTCCTGTTTTCCCTGGCGGCATATTCGAGGCTCAGCGCCAGCTTCCACTGGGATGGATCGAGATCCAGGGAAAGAGCGCAGCGCTGCCGCGACGCAAAGAGATTCGAAAGCAGCGGGAAGCGGCATTTCTCTCCATTAAGATCAAGAAGGTTCTCGAAAAAAAGCACGGGATATTTGTTTTCCAGTTCCAGGTGTTTGAGAAGAGCGGTCACGTCAAATCGGGCGGGATTCACCTGCTTACTGATAGTGACGAAGTCCCGGGGGAGGACCTCCTTGAGCGTGCGGAGAAAACTTCGCAGGTCTCGCATCATTACCGCCTCCTCACTCGGCTACTATAGCAAACGGCCTGTGGAGAGTCAACGCGTACCGTGCTCGTGTGACCATGCTCGCACGCAAGGCAATTTCTCTTGACATGGCGAGTCTCCATTTCCGATAATTGGACCGGCTATAGATTTCCACCGGGTAGACCGGCGGACTGCAGGGAGCAAAGGTGATTCATGAACGGTAGATGTTTTGTTGTAGTGCTTGCATTAGTTCTTTCATCGGTGTGCGCTGCGCCTGCGCCGGCTCAGCAGCAACAGCTTGTCGGCTTTGCCAGCCCGGCTGCCGGCGGGCTTTCCTACGTGACGGTCGCGGGCATGGTCAACACCGTCAACAAGTACATGCCCGGAAACGTGAGATTCATGCACGAAGCAACCACCGGCACCCTCGACATGGTCAGGCGGCTTCAACTGGCCTACGGCCAGAAAAAAGAGTTGCTGGCCGCCTTCGGTACCCCTGACGGATGGAATGCCTACAAAGGAGAAGCAGAGTACAAAGGAAGGCCGTTCCCCCAACTCCGTGCTGTAATCTTCAACCACGTGGTTGATCTCTATCTCGCCGTGCCTGCTAACTCCCCCATCAAATCGTATGCGGACATCAAGGGCAAAAAGATCGGCATGGGCGGTCCGGGCAGTTCGCCGGCCAACCTCGGGCATCTCATTCTCGAATACTATGGCGTGACAAAGAAAGACTTCAAGCCCTTCTACTACGTGTACAAGGAGACGGTGGAAGGCATACAGGATGGCTCTCTCGACGGCGGCTTCCTCGCGGGAGGCTACCCGATGCCATCCTACCTTGAGCTCTCCACGAGGTTCAATGCGCGCATCATTCCCGTTGACGACAGGATCGCCAAGAAGATTATCGCGGACCATCCGGGCCACTATCAAAATGTGGTGAAAGCAAAATCCTATAAAGGCATCGAGCAGGATACACCTATTCTGGGATGGACGAGCGCAGTCTGGACGCACGCCAACGCCAGCAACGATCTGATTTTTGCTTTCCTGAAGACCCTTTTCGATCACAAGGATGAATACTACCAGATCCACCAGGATGCCCGCGGCCTCACAGTGGAGAATGCAAAGAAGACCATTCTGGTACCATTTCATCCGGGCGCTGAGAAATACCTGAAGGAAGCGGGCGCCATCAAGTAGCAACCGAAAGCCGTAAAGAGGAGTTCAGTGCTCTCCGTTGCTTGAGCTGGGTGCGGTTCTTCTGCTAGACTTTGCCCATGCCCTTGCTCTTCAACTCTGTGAGTCACGGTCAATTACCCTTCGGATTTTTCAACATCGAAACTGATATGCTTCTGCTCGACAATCACTTTTTCTTCGCATCCGATTTCTGTCAACGCGTGACCGAGCTTGCTCATCACCACCCGGAGAGTGCTTACCGGGCTGCATGGGTCATGTACGTGCTGTCTCAAGAGGCGATCGGAAATCTCCGGGGAGCTATCGCGGGTGTCGACCTGAAGGGTTTTATCGGCGAAGTCTACCGGATCTTTCCCTTTCCGGTAGAAACCGCAGCATTTAAGCAGAACCCGGAAGGCCACTCGACCCGGGAGAGGATAGAGGCGCTTGTTGCCACGTTCGCTCCGGCCCGGCGCGTCCCGGTCATGGTGAACCCGAAAGGAGAGTCCATAGCCATCGGGAACTACGCCTTCAATCGGCCACAATTTCATGACGTGCTCCTGTACGTGTGGCTGGGCGGCTATCCACACTGGAAAGATGACGTGCGTCCGGGGTATGTCATGGAAATGGCCGCAGCAGCAGAATCTTCCCCTCACCCGCTCTTCGCCGGGGCAGGTCCGTTTAGCCATTAATTGGTCGTTTCACTATATGAAACGCCATCCCAAAAATAGTTCTTGACTAATAATCCAGTTCAGCTATACTATTGCCATTAACCGCTTGGATCCCCTGGCTGGACTGAGACGGAAGGAAAGGCAGGACGTACGCGAACCTTCTGAACACAGCTCAGAAGGTTCTTTTTTTTGGGGACGGTTTGAGGGGGCATGATGGAGAAGCTGACAGTCCCGGCAATCAGGCAGCGTAAAGGCGGCGAGAAGATCACCATGCTCACCGCGTACGACTTTGTCTTCGGTGGCATCGTTGATGAAGCAGGCATCGATGTCACGCTTGTGGGTGATTCCCTCGGCAACGTGATGCTCGGTTATCCAAATACGCTTCCTGTCACAGTTGAAGAAATGATTCATCATACCAAGGCGGTTGTCAGAGCAACAAAAAGGGCTCTCGTGGTAATTGACATGCCTTTTATGTCCTACCAGGAGAGCGTTGAGCAGGCGCGCCGGAACGCTGGCAGAATGATCAAGGAGAGCGGCGCAGAAGCGGTGAAGGTGGAAGGCGGAGCCAAAATGAAGGACGTGATCAGGGCCATGGTCGATATCGAAATCCCCGTGATGGCCCACATAGGACTCACACCTCAGTCCGTGCATCGGATGGGTGGCTATAAAGTGCAGGGTAAAGGCGCTGCCGAAGAAATGCTCTTTGAAGATGCAAGAGCCGTTGAAGAGGCGGGTGCGTTCTCAGTGGTCCTCGAAGGCGTGCCACGAAATGCCGCCAAAAAGATCACCGAGATGTTGACCATTCCCACGATAGGCATTGGCGCAGGGCCTGACTGCGACGGCCAGGTGCTGGTGCTTCATGATCTCCTTGGTTTGCTCGGCAAGTTCAGGCCTAAATTTGTAAAAAGCTATGTGAACATCCGCGCTGAAGCAGAAAAAGGCATCAAGGAATACATTGAAGAGGTGAAGAGCGGGGCGTTCCCCGATGACAGCCATTCGTTCCACTAAAGAAAATGTTACGAGTTCCGGGTTCGCGATTATTGCTTTCAGACTCGCAACGCGCAACTCGCCATGGCAGCTAGAACATGAGGGTTATAGCAACAGTCAAAGAGATGCAGGAGACGGCTGACAGCCTGCGCAAAGAAAAGCGCATAGGCTTTGTTCCGACCATGGGATATCTGCATGAGGGGCACCTCGCGTTGGTCAGAAGGGCGCGGGAGCTTGCGGATGTGACCGTGGTAAGCATTTTTGTGAACCCCACACAGTTCGGGCCGACCGAGGACCTCGCCAAGTACCCCAGGGATCTCGAACGGGACATGAAACTGCTCGAACAGGAAAAGACCGATATTCTTTTCTATCCTTCCGGCGAAGAGGTCTACCCGAAAGGATACACGACGTACGTGCAGGTGCGCGGACTGGAAGATTACCTGTGCGGGCAGACACGCAAGGGCCATTTTGTGGGTGTTGCAACGGTTGTGGCAAAACTCTTCAATATGGTCAAGCCCCACATCGCTGTGTTCGGGCAGAAAGATTACCAGCAGCTGACTATCATCGAGCGGATGGTCAAGGATCTCAATATGGACGTCCGGATCATCCCGCACCCGACAGTTCGCGAAGAGGGCGGGCTTGCCATGAGTTCCCGGAATACCTACCTCTCTTCCGCAGACCGACAAAAAGCGCTGCTTATCTATGCATCGATCAAAAAATTGCAGGAACTTGTGAGTGCCGGCCAGAAGGACAGCTCTGTGCTCAAAAAAGAGGCACACCGCCTGCTCACATCAGAGAACGGCATTAACGTCGAATACGTAAGCATATCCGATCCCGAAACGCTTGCTGAAGTGGACTCCATAAAAGATAGAGCCGTATATGCAGTCGCTGTGCGAATCGGGACAACGAGGCTCATAGACAATGCCATATTAGGGGGGACAACGTGATCCGGAGCATGATGAAATCAAAAATCCACCGTGCGCGAGTGACCGAGAGTAATCTCGAGTATGAGGGGAGCATCACGATAGACGAGGGCCTTCTTGAGAAGGCAGATATCCAGGAGTACGAGCAGGTGCAGGTTTATAACGTGACAAACGGTGAACGCTTCACCACTTACGCGATACGCGGCGGCAGGGATTCCGGGGTGATCTGCATCAACGGAGCAGCAGCCCACAAGGCCAAGAAGGGCGATGTGGTCATCATTGTTTCCTACGGACAGTATTCAGACACCGAACTCGCAACGTTTGAGCCGAAGCGCCTCTATGTTAACGAGAAGAATCAGATTATGAGGCTCAACTGACTAGCCGAAGAGATTTTTGAAGGGGGCCTGCCAGGCCTCCTTCAGTGTCCTATTCTCACTATCAATCAGCACTGATCCATTCATCCCTTTTATTACCAGTCGCGCATCCGCAGTGACTCTCCCGATCACGGCATAGGGCAAGCCACGGAAGAGCTTCTCAATTTTCGGAAAGTCGGATTCGCGGATAGACGCGACGAATCTGCTGGCTGATTCCGAAAAAAGCAGGAAGTCGTCCCTGTAGACACCTATGCGCGGCACCTGCGCCAGATCAACGGTCGCCCCGAGATCGCCCGCAAAGGCCGACTCAGCAAGCGTTACGCCGAGCCCTCCATCTGATATGTCATGAGCGGACCTGATGAGGCGCGCACGAATGGCCCGCTCCAACGCTCGGTACATTCTTCGAGCTTTCTTGCCGTCTACTTTCGGGGGAATGTTGCCGGTAAGTCCCAGGTGCCCGAAGTATTCGGAACCCGCCATTTCTGCATACGTCATGCCGATAACCAGCACAAGATCGCCAGCTTCCTTGAAATCGATGGTCACGCTTTCGGCGACATCAGGAATGCGAGAAATGGCTGAGATGAGCAGCGTGGGAGGGATGGAGATTTTGAGGTCACCGTGCATGTAGTCGTTCTTCATGCTGTCTTTTCCAGAAATACACGGGGTACCGAAGATCACTGTATAATCGTAGAGTGCCTTATTGGCCCGCACCAATTGCGCGAGCTTGTACTCTCCATCAGGGGTCCTCTCTGATGCCACCGGGTCGCACCAGCAGAAGTTGTCGAGCAGTGCCATACGCTCCAGGCTGCCCCCTGTCGCGACATTGTTCCGTATTGCTTCATCGATGGCAAGAGCGGCCATGTGATAGGCATCAAACTGACTATACTTGGGGCAGATTCCGTGGCTCACCACAATGCCTTCGAGGCCGGAAGGGTCCGGCCTGACCACGCCTGCATCACTCGGCCCCTCGTTATTCTTTCCTGAAAGGGGCTTTATGACCGTGCCTGCCTGCACCTCGTGGTCATACTGGCGGACCACGTATTCCTTGCTGCAGACGTTCCAGCGTGCGAGGATCGCGGACAAAAGAGAGGCGTAATCGCGCGGTTCGGGAGGCGGGGTTTCATCTGTGAGCTTCCTTGTCCATCTCGCGGCCAACTGCATCCTGGGATAGCCATTGTGCAGGAAGTCCATGCCTAGGTACGACACTGTCTTCCCCTGAAACATGACGTGGAATTTGCCTGTATCAGTGAACTCGCCCAGCACGGTGGAAAGAACGTTCATTTTCTCTGAGAGAGCGAGAAACCGGTCAATCTTGTCCGGGCTCACCGCGACGGTCATGCGCTCCTGCGCTTCTGACAGCAAGATTTCCCAGGGGTCGAGACCATGATACTTGAGCGGGGCACGCTCCAGATGGAGTACACAGCCGTTCGTGTCCTCCGCCATCTCTCCGACAGAGGAGGAAAGCCCACCTGCTCCGTTATCCGTGATGGAGGTGTAAAGGTCCTGATCCCTTGCCAGCAGCAGAAAGTCCGTCATTCGCTTTTGCGTGATCGGATCACCGATCTGCACTGCGCTTGTCGGCGATGCCTCAGAAAGCTCCTCTGATGAAAAAGTGGCGCCATGGATACCGTCTTTCCCTATCCTTCCTCCCACCATCACAATGAGATCGCCCTTGTTCGCCCGTTTCACGTGACTCGGCTCGCCGTTTATCTTTGCCGGCATAATACCGCACGTACCGCAATAGACAAGGGGCTTTCCCAGGAAGTCCTTATCGAATACGAGAGAACCGTTCACCGTCGGGATACCGCTCTTGTTGCCCCCGTGCTCCACGCCTTCCCTCACGCCCTCCAGCACCCGTTTGGGATGGAGAAGCCTCGGAGGAATCGCACCTTTGTAGTCAGGAGCAGCAAAGCAGAAAATATCGGTATTGAAGAGGAGACGTGCGCCCTTGCCCGATCCGAAAGGATCACGATTTACGCCGACGATGCCGGTCAGCGCGCCGCCGTAAGGATCGAGCGCTGACGGCGTGTTGTGCGTTTCGACTTTAAAAGCCAGGTTATACTTGTTATTGAACTTGATGATCCCTGAATTGTCCTTGAAAACAGACATGCAGAAGTCGCGCTTACCCAGGGATTGGCGTATCCTGTTCGTCGACCCTGCGATATACGTCTTGAAGAGACTGTCTATGGTCTCGCTACGGCTGTCGTCGTTATACTCGATCAGTGCGTTAAAGATTTTATGCTTGCAGTGTTCCGACCACGTTTGAGCGAGCGCCTCCATCTCCACGTCTGTAGGGCCGCCGGACAAACCTGCAGCCTTCCGTTCGGCTGCAACCTCAGGCCTCGAAAAGTACTCCTTTATTTCAAGGAGCTCTTCTCTCGAGAGCGCCCATGTGCGCTCCCTGTTGATGGCAAGCAGAGCTTCCACGTCCATTGCCATATCGAAGGATTCGACCTGCGGCTCGTGCCCCATCGTCGCCTTGGGTACATAGCTTCCCATGCCGTTCTCATTGCGGTACGCGGCTATGGACTTGTAGGCGTAGCGGTTGATGAGGGTATTCGCAAGCAAACCCTCGGTGATACTTTTGAGGCCTTGCTCATCGAGGGCACCTTTGAAGAAATAGAGCCTCGAGGTGTAAACCCCTTCTTCCTCGCCGAAACGAATTCCGGAAAGCGCTTCGATCACCTCCCTTGCCGTGCGCCCCACATTGTCTGTGACGCCCGGCTTGAAGCCAACCTCGACCACCCAATCGGCGTCAAACATTGTGGGTTGTTTCACGTGCGCCCTTTGAAGAACCGGGTCTATAAACGCATCGGACACGAGGAGATCGATGATACTTTGCGGAAGCTCACTGTCCACGGTGTACACGTCCACCACATGGGCATCAACAAACATGCCCAGGTCCAGCTCGATTCTTTTTTTCAGTTTTTCTGCGGGTACGTCGCGCACGCCTTCTTTATACGCAATTTCAATCCGGGTAGCCATTATGATAGAAACTCCTTTGCGCTTTTTATACTCTCTCCCAAAACCGTTTCCCCATGAGGTTCCAGTGTGAAGATCACGTTCTCCGTTCTCTTGATCAGCTGTTTCAGGGTACGAAAGGGAAAGGTGCCTGCGCCTATAGGCAAATGCTCGTCCGATTTCCCGTTGTTGTCGTGAAGGTGAAACTCTCTGAGCCGATCCCTCAGAGGGAGCAGCCACTCCTCTACAGATGCCTTGGAGAACAGGTTGAAATGGCCCGTGTCGAAACAGAACCAGAGGTTCTTGTCTCTAAAGTAGCCAAAGAGCGTGATGAGCGTGGATGGTTCATCCTCGAAAATATTCTCAAGCATGATGGGAAAGTTTTTGTCGGCTTCTTTGAGCACCTCCGACCACGTTTCTATGCTGGTGTCGAGCCAGAGCTGCTCGCTTCCCTGGAAGCGCCATTTATCGAAACCGGGATGACACACAGTTCCCAGCGCGGAGAGATGCTGCGCCAGTTCAACGGCCTTTTTGATCCTTTCCCTTGAAATGGCAACTATTTTCTTGTCAAAGCCGCCCGGCGAGAGATCGGCAAAGGGAGCATGCACCGTGCAATAGACGCCGCGCTCCTTGAAGTGTTTTCCCAGTTCCCTTACTTCGCCGGTATCAATCCCGTCGATGATATTATTACTGAAAAAGATTTCCACACCTATCCCCAGGCGCGTGAGCCTCTCCATGTTCTCCTTGATCATGTGATAAGGGGCGTTGACGAGTAACGGTATCTTTTCGGGTCCTGCCACAGCCTTAATTTACTCGACCGGAGTGCGTAAATCAACCCAAAATGCTAAGCTGCCTGACCGTACAAATTATCGTTGTACATTTCCTCCGATATATGGTTTATTTTTCTGTCCCTGATTTCCACCGCTGACTACCAGCTACTCACAAATGCGAATGCATGAAGGCTCTCACGAGCACCGGTTGGAAAGGACTTAACAAACACCGCTCTCTGAAGAACAAGGAGAATACCGCGATGAAGAATCTATTGGAGGATATAGAAGAAGTCCTGCTCATGGGGCCCGGCCCGAATTGTGTGCCTCCCGAAGTTTATACTGCGTTGAGCCGCAAGACTCTGGGGTATCTCGATGCCCACTTGATGAGGATCCTGGAAGACCTCCAGGGGATGCTGCGGAAGATCATGAACACCAAGAACGAACTGACGATTACCCTGTCGGGAACAGGCTCGGCCGGTATGGAGGCAGCCTTTGTGAATCTGGTCGAACCGGGAGGCAGGGTCCTCATACTGGTGAACGGCTTTTTTGGTCAGCGCATGCAGGAAGTCGCCGCCAGACTTGGTGCTGCGGTTGACGTGCTGGAGTTCCCATGGGGCACGCCCGTCGACACTAAAGCGGTGGAAAAGAAGGTCCGGCAGGAATCCTACAAAATAGTGGGAGTCATTCATGCCGAAACCTCGACCGGTGTACAGAATCCAGTCCAGGAAATCGGTGCGCTTCTCAAAGGCAGCAACACCCTTTATGTGGTAGACGCTGTCACCAGTCTCGGCGGGATAGAGATGAGGATGGACGAGTGGAACATCGATGTGCTTTACAGCTGCAGCCAGAAATGCCTTGGCTGCCCTCCGGGGCTCTCGCCGCTTTCATTTTCTGAGAGAGCCATGGCTGCGGCAGCGGGACGAAAAAATAAAGTACCCAACTGGTACCTCGATCTGACGCTTATCGGTAATTACTGGGGAAAAAACCATGTCTACCACCACACTACCCCTTCAAACATGGTATATGGCCTCTACCAGGCGTTGCTCCTTTTACTGGATGAAGGCATGGAGCACGTATTCAGCCGGTACAAGGAAAATCACCTTGCGCTGGTTGCCGGACTCGAAGAACTGAACATGAAGCTGCTCGTGGAGAAACCTTACCGTCTGCCTATGCTGAACGCTGTCCTGGTGCCCGAAGGCATAGATGAGTTGTCCGTCAGGCGGCGTTTGCGCAACGAATTCAAGATCGAGATCGGTGGGGGCTTGGGGCTTCTCGCCGGCAAAGTCTGGCGCATTGGCCTGATGGGCTACACGTCACGCAAGGAAAATGTGGATCGCCTGCTTGGGGCGCTGCGTCAGGTACTGAGATAAGAGCGCTCGCCGGGAAGACCGCTCATTTCATTCTTCACCCCTTCTTCCCTACAAGCACGCGGCTCTTCCCTGTCGTAATGAACTTCTCCAGAGCCTGCTCTTTGAGTTCGATACCAAGGCCTGGGCCCGGAGGAACCTGGGCATACCCTTTTTCAACTTTAACTCCGCCTACGAGAACATTCTCCACCTCGGTATATTCCGGGTAAGAAGCGGGGTAGATCGTGAAGACGCCGGAAACACCTGAGGCAACAGGACGAAACATGGTACAGGTTGCTGCAGCGAAGTGGTTGCGCGCCGTCGCTGCAATACCAACGCTTACCTGGCCCGAGAGCAGGGTCCATTTGCCTGCCGCGTTTATCATACCCACTGCCTGCTTTCCCTTATAGATACCTCCTAAACGATCGATCTTGAAATTGAAGAAATCAGCGGCGTCCATTCTGATCACACGCATCATATCCTCGATCGTCATAGCACATTCGCATGCGCCTACCGGAACCGGCACGTTTCTCTTGACCTCGCGCAAGCCCTCCAGGTCATCATAGTCGACCGGCTGTTCAAGAAAGACCGGTGCAAACGCCTCAACCTTCTGCCCGAAATGAATTGCCTCCTTCACATCTAATGACCCATTACAGTCCAGTAAAAGATAATGCTCCGGGCCCACCGCTTCGCGGATAGCCTCGACCCGCTCGACGTCTTTCAGGTATTCCAGCCCGAGCTTCACTTTTAGCAAACGGCCCTCCGGCCCCAGATCTTTTAGCGCATCCTTGGCAACTCTCGCCATTATCTCCGGCGTGTCGATGCCGAGAACGGCTCCGGTTACAGGGAATTGGTTTGCATAGCAACCGCCGATGAGCTGATACACCGGCACGTTGAGCGCTTTACCCATGATATCGTAAAGAGCAAAATCAACAGCCGATTTGGAAACTGAATTTCGGAGTACCGCTTCATCCATTTTTTTATGGATCAGATCAATATTGAACGGATTTTCTCCTTCCAGCACTTCGCGAAAAAGATAGGTCCCAATAGCGGCCATGATCGATTCCTGACTCTCTCCGCAGTAGTAGATCCCCCACGTGCCTGCCTCACCCAGCCCGGACACTCCTTCATCGGTATACATCCTGATAACTACATTGTCTTCACTGATGCCTTCATCTCTCGCCATGCCTCGAAATGACGTTTTGACTTTTCGTTTGAAAGCAATGCTCACCGGAAACATCTCGACGCCGGTAATCTTCATACAATCACCATCCCATGAGATTTATATGCGTACAACTGCTGCTCTTTAATGCAACGGAGATCCCACCGCCTCAGGTCCGAGGGCGCTGGGTCTCCGTTTGTGTGCATGAGTCGGATTAGGCGACGATGAACAAGAGGATCCGTGATTACTCATACGATTGCACCTCGTCCATTTTAGCCTTTCGGCTCGATCTTGGCCAACTTGATATACTCTCCCCATTCTTTCTCAGTTTTTATGAAAAGCGCTTGACCTTCTTCGGGTGAGATGACAAAAGGATCGCCGCCGTAACTGGCCAGGAACTTCTTTGTTTCATCTGTTTTTACAATCTGAGTGAACCACTCGTTTATCTTGGCGACGATCGGTTTAGGGGTCTTGGCGGGCACCATCGCAGCCCACCACCCGGTCAGGTCCATGTCGACTCCGGATTCTTTCATGGTGGGGATATCCGGGCTTGCCTGCAGCCTTTTTCCGCTGCTGACGGCAAGGATTCGCAGTCTTCCTTCCCGTGCCTGGGCCATCGAGTATTGAGGGTCCATCATGCCGTAGTCTGTTTTGCCGCTGAGCATTTCGTTCAAGGAATCCTGCGCGGTCTTATAGTTTATCTCCAGGGCCTGGACGCCTGTCTTGGCCTTATAGACCTCGCCCATCAATGTGCCGTTTGGAGCCGATGTCGCGTAGCTGGCCTTTGCCCCTTTCTTTTTCATGGCAGCAGTCACCTCGGCGACAGTCTTGTAGGGACTCTTTGCATCAACAACCATCATGAAAGGCTGCTGGTTGATCGTTGCCGCAATCAGGAGCGCTTTAGTCACGTCGACGGGCGGCTTCTTAAATAGGTGCATACTTGCCGCCACGGTGCTGGCCGCATGGACGTAAATGGTGTAGCCATCCGGTTTTGCCCTTGCAGTGTATTCGGTCGCGATATTGCCTTGGGCCCCGGCCTTGTTGTCCACAATGATCGTTCGGTTTGTGATGGGGTGGAGTTTATCGCCGAAATACCGAACCAGCACGTCGGCCCCACTGCCCGGCGGAAAGGCGCAGACGAGGTGAATATCCTGCTTTGGATACTGCTGTGCATGAGCGGCAATCGGCACCGCGGCCGCTATCACGGCCATAACTATGGCCAGCACAAAGGAGTGCAACATCAATTTCGATCTCACTTTCATGATTCCCCTCCTTTAGAATGTAAGTGTACTGTCAAACTCAAGCTCTTTTCAGCAAGACGCAACTGCCTTCAGCGCAGATAAGAGCGGATAGATGCCTTGATGAACGCTGATGAATTATCTTTGACCGTCTGTGCGATAGAACGCCACAGCCGATCAACCAGCAATCCGCCACGGCAGAGGTGAGCGAGCTGCGCGCAGCGCTGAAGCGTGCCCAGCATTGTCGTTGTGTCACAATGCTGGGCACAAGTATACTCGTCCGTTCTTATCTCTCCTTGCCTTTATCCGCATGTATCTATGATGAAATTCATTTTATTTTCGTACAACTTTTGGCAATATCAATGTAAGATACTTTCATTCCTGGAACGCTTTCTCACGGGTTCTTCTAATCTGAGGCAACACGATCAAGGCTATGATAACGACAGTAATGGCCAGCAGGATCGCCGAAATCGGTCTCTGAATGAAGACCATCGGATCGCCGCGCGACAGCACCAGGGCGCGACGAAGGTTCTCCTCCATGAGCGGGCCGAGAATGAAACCCAGAATCAGCGGTGCGGGCTCACACCCGAACTTCGTGAGAACATAACCGAACACGGCGAAGAGGGCCGTGAGCATCAGTTGGGCTACGTTCGGGTTGGTCGCATACACACCGATGACGCAGAAGAGGAGAATTGCGGGGTAGAGGAAACGATAGGGCACGGTGAGCAGCCGGACCCACATGCCGATCAGCGGAAGATTGATCACCACCAACATCGCGTTGCCGATCCACATGCTGGCAACGAGTCCCCAGAAGAGGTCCGGACGGGTGTTCATCACGGAAGCACCGGGCTGGATGCCCATTATGATCATCGCTCCCATCATCAGGGCCATCACTGCATTAGATGGCAATCCCAGGGTGAGCAAGGGAATAAAGGAGGTCTGTGCGGCTGCATTGTTGGCCGATTCGGGCCCTGCCACGCCTTCGATGGCACCCTTGCCGAACCGGCTCGGGTCTTTAGCGATTTTCTTCTCAACGGTATAGCTCGCGAATGAGGCCAGGACGGCACCGCCGCCCGGCAATATGCCGAGGATCGAACCGAGAGCGGTGCCGCGCAGCACCGCGCGCCAGGATTCTCTGAAATCCTTCTTGGTCGGCCAGAGTTCCCTGAACCTTGTGGCCGCTGCCGAACGAGGCATAGTGGGCTGTTCCAGGTTAAGGATAATTTCGACGATGCCGAACATGCCGATGACCAAGGGGAGAAAGTCGATGCCGTCCCACAGATCCGAAACGCCGAACGTGTAGCGCGTGACCCCGCTGTTGACATCCGTTCCGACCAGGCCGAAGAGTAAACCGACAAGAACCATCCCTATCGCCTTGATCACCGATCCATGCGCAAGAACCACTGCGGTGACGAGGCCCAGGACCATTAACGAAAAATAGTCCGGCGAGTTAAATTCCTGGGCAATGGCCGCGAGCGGCGGGCCGAAGGCTGCTACGAAAACCGTGCTGACACAACCGGCAAAGAAAGATCCCAGGGCGGCCACTGCGAGCGCTGCACCGGCACGTCCCTGCCGGGCCATCTGGTGGCCATCGATGCACGTTACGATCGACGATACCTCGCCGGGCATATTCACGAGGATCGACGTAGTCGAACCGCCATATTGTGCGCCGTAGAAGATGCCGGCGAGCATGATGAGCGAGCCCAAGGGATCGAGTCCGAAGGTGATCGGCAATAGCATGGCAATGGTAGCGACAGGCCCGATGCCGGGCAACACCCCGATGAGTGTGCCCACGAGACAGCCGATGAGTGCAAACCCGATATTTTTGAATGAGGCTGCCGCTCCGAAGCCAACTGCCAGATTGTGGATAAGATTAATCTCCATCCTACAGACCCCACCAGGCAGGCACTGCTTGTCCGAGCATGTAGACAAACACAATCACGCTGAAAATGGCGAGCCCCACGGCAAGCAGGATTGTTTCGGTCACCTTCACGGTGCGCCGCGCGTAAGCCGCGAAGATCGTCATGAGCATTGCGGACAGTGCAAGACCGACTGTGTTGATGAGAATGGCAAAAACTGCTATAGCCACAACGATGAAGAGAATCGGGCGTATCTGGAATCGTTCGATAGAGGGCCCGTCGACAGACAATGCTTTCACGCCGGTGGCGATGCCGATGGCGAGGATCGCGAAGTTGAGCCAGGTGGGAAAGAAACCGGGGCCCATCTGTGAGGCTGTGCCGAAGGTAAGGTCCTTGCCGAAGAAAAGTCCGGCCAGACTGATCACTATAAAGACAATCGCTGCCCCGAGATCCTGAGGGCTCTTTACACGAAGCATGCAGTCCTTATACTCCGGCGAAACCGGCAATCGCTCCCAATCTCATGAGACGGAATATACACGTTCACGGGAAGCGGTGAAGCAGCCTGGATGGACTCGTTTCCTTTCAACCGTTACGTCTGCGGACTCCCTGGTGATGAGGCCTAGTGAATTCTAAAAGGAACGGATTTACCTGTCAAGAAGAAACAATCATTGTGGCAGACGAGATTTGTTGCACACTTGCGTCGAAAGGGCCAGGAAGAGCCCTGGTTTCGTCATTCCTCTGCCAGCGTCGACAGCTTCTTCCGCCCTGTCACGATCGGGACAATCAGAAGTAGTACAGCAATGATCAGGAAGCCCAGAGAGATCGGACGGGTGACGAACACTGAGAAGTCACCGTGGGACATGATCAGCGCCCTGCGAAGTGACGTCTCCAGTTTCTGCCCGAGAACCAGCGCGAGTATCATCGGTGCGCCGTCATAACGATATTTCTTCATCAGGAACCCCGTGATTCCAAACACCAGCATGATGATCACGTCTGAAATGTTGTTATCAAGGCTATACGCACCGATCAGGCAGAAGAGCAGTATGAGGGGATAAAGAATGAAATAGGGGACCTTGAGCACCTTCACCCACAAGGGGATAAGCGGAAGGTTGAGCACGAGGAGCATGCCGTTGCCGATGTACATACTCACGATAGTGCCCCAGAAGAGGTCGGGTGCATCTTTTATCAGGAGAGGGCCGGGAGTCAAACCATGGATCATGAGGGCGCCAAGGAGTATAGCAGTCACCGGGTTCGCCGGTATACCGAGCGTCAGGAGAGGAATGAAGGAACCGCCAGCACCAGCATTGTTGGCAGCCTCAGGACCTGCAACCCCCTGGATGGCACCCTTGCCAAACTCTTCCGGGTGCTTTGCAATCTTTTTCTCTATAGCGTAAGAGGCGAATGAAGCAATGACCGCGCCGCCGCCAGGAATGATACCGAGGAAAAACCCTAGGATTGAACCGCGTATAATCGGCCATATGGAGAGAGCCCAGTCTTTGACCGAAGGGAACAGGTTCTTAACTTTAGTCGTCAGCAGGTCGCGCTTGATCTCCGTCTCCAGGTTCAGAAGAACTTCGGATATGCCGAAAAGACCCATGGCAACAGGCACAACGCCGACACCGTCCAGCAGCGCCGGAATATCAAACGTAAACCGGTATTTTCCTGCAATGGTGTCCATTCCCACGCCCGAAAGGATGAGTCCGACTCCTGCCATCATCAGTGACTTGAGCATTGATCCGCTGCTCAGGTACGTGAGTACAGTGATACCCACGATCATGAGGGAGAAATATTCAGGTGGACCGAATGCGAGCGCTATATTCGCGAGGAAGGGTCCTACGAAGGTGAGAGCAATGACTGAAAAAGTGCCCGCAATAAAAGAGCCGAACGCCGAAATCCCTAATGCAGCACCTGCCCTGCCTTTTCGCGCCATCTGGTAGCCATCTATACAGGTAACCACCGAAGCGGCTTCGCCGGGTATATTGACCAATATGGAGGTTGTTGATCCTCCGTACATTGCTCCGTAGAATATGCCCGCAAGCATGATAGTTGCTGAAACAGGGGAGACATGAAAGGTTGTCGGGAGTAAGAGCGCGATGGCCGCAGCAGGCCCCAAGCCAGGCAGAACCCCTACCAACGTCCCAATGAGTACGCCGAAAAAGCAGTACATGAGATTGGCAGGCTGAAGGGCAACCTGAAAACCGTAACCCACATTCTGGAGAATATCTAGCATCTGTCCGCCCCCGCCTTAAAATCTCAAGAAACCCAGAATCCCTTTCGGGAGTTGGGACTGCAAAGCCGTTTCAAAGATCAGGTATGAAAAAAAGGTCACAAGGATGCTCACGGCGGCCGCAAACCACCATTTCTTTTTTTCGATAACTTTCAAAAGAAAGAAGAAAAGAAGCAGCGTAACAATGAAGAACCCGAGGTATTCCATAAGGGCAGCGTAGATGAAGAGGGCGACCAGAACAAGGATAACTTTGGTCACGGTCCGCTTTCCCGCGGGCGCTTCTGCGGCCTCTTCCTGCGGCTTCACTCTGAAGGACTGAGCCACAACCACGAGTGCCATGATTGCCACAACAATACCTGTCCAGAAGAAAAGAAAACCCGGACCGGGTTGATAGACATTACCCAACCCCAGTTTGTATGACTGGTATATTATGAAAAGGCAAAAAAGAAACCAGAATGATCCGCTGACTCGGTCGGACTTACCCATCAAACTCTCCTCTCCTGCCTTTTGCTACTTACGCAGGCCCATTTTCTTTGCTATTTCAGCAGCCCGCTTGTATTCCTCCTCGGTGATCTTCACGACTTCCGCAGGAGTCTTGTATTCACAAAGATTGCCGAGCGCGTCAATGCGGGCCTTGGTAGCCTTTACTGCTTTCTCAACGGCAGGCACGAGCACTTTCTTGACGTCGTCGGGAATACCCGCCGGCGCATACATGCCGAACCAGCCTCCCGGCAATGTCTGCTTGTACCCCAACTCCTGAATGGTCGGGACATCCGGATAGCCGGGCATTTTGTTGGTGATCAGAAGCATCTTCATCTTTCCACCTTCTACCTGACCTTTCACTTTCGCCAGCGTGTCACAGGTGGCCTCCACGTGTCCGCCCAGAACCGCAGTAATCACCGATTCCCCGCCCTCGAAGGGAACGTGGGTTAACTGAATACCTGCAATGGATTGCAGCATTTCAAGAACAAAGTGCGGCTGAGACCCGACACCCATGGTGCTTACACGGATTTTACCGGGATTCTTTTTCGCATATTCGACAAATTCCTTGAAATTCTTCCAGGGCGCATCTGCCCTGACGGTGATCGTCTGGGGAAAGAAATAATGCATACCAAGAGGCTCAGCATCTTTGATCGGATCGTAATGGACAACGTCCGGATTGGCGACCGGTGCGTATACCATGGCTGAGGCTGTGCCGTACAGAAGGGTGTAGCCGTCCTTTTTTGACCTGAGGGCAGCATCCGTACCAAGCACGCTCCCTGCGCCTGGACGATTGTTGGGTATGATCTTCGCGTTGATGATCTTTTCCAACTCGGAGGCCAGCATGCGGCTGGTGATATCCATCTGTGCACCCGCAACATTGGGTATGATGAGCTGGATGTTGTGATCGGGATACCCTGCGCCATGCGACGCAGAAGGCGCCACGATCTCAAATGCCAACACGCAAAACAAAATGATCAAACAGAGATGTGTCAGTTTCATGGTGTTTTGCCTCCTCGTTGCATTTGCGTAGTTACTTTCGTCCATCGTCCAAGGCCCGCCGCGGCGGGCGGTCGTCCTAGCTGTAGGCGATCGTCCAGCCTTCCTTAGCGGGGTGCCCGTGCGGTCCCATTCCTTCAGTCACGGATCGCCCCGTGACCCATGCCCCGGCCGTTATTGCTTCCGCATCCCTATCCTGATCGCGATCTCTATAGCTCTCTTGTACTCTTCTTCCGTCATCTTTTTCTGTTCCGGCGGAGACTTGTATTCGCAAATGCTCCCCAGGGCATCGATCTTTGGCTTTGTAATTTTTACTGCCTTCTCTACTGCAGGCACCAGAATGCTCTTCACCTCCTCGGGAATACCCACGGGGGCATACATCCCAAACCACCCGCCGTACAGAGGTTGTTTATAGCCCAGTTCCGTGATAGTGGGCACATCAGGATAGCCGGGCATCTTCCGCGTGAGAAGGAAAATGCGCATCTTCCCCGCGTCCACCTGTGGTTTGACTTTGGCCAGTGTATCGCAGGTCGCCTCCACGTGTCCGCCAAGAACCGCAGTAATCACCGATTCCCCGCCCTCAAAGGGCACATGGGTCAGCTTGGCCCCGGTAATAGCCTGAATCGTCTCCACGATGAGGTGCGGCCCCGACCCTACACCCGTTGTGCTTACGCGGATCTTGTTAGGATTCTTCTTCGCGTAGTCAATGAATTCGGTGAAGGTTTTCCAGGGCGCATCAGATCTGACGGTAATAGTCTGGGGGAAAAAATAATGCAACCCCAAAGGCTCGGCATCTTTAATCGGATCAAAATGCACAACCTCGGGGGTACACGCAGGAGCGGTGACAAACGCTGCATTGCTGCCGTAGAGCAGGGTATACCCGTCTTTCTTCGCCCTGATGGCAGCCTCCGTGCCGAGAACAGTTCCCGCGCCTGGTTTGTTGTTGGGTATAATCTTTGTAGCGAGGATCTTTTCCAGCTCGGTTGCCAGCAGCCTTGCCGTAACATCCATCTGTGCGCCTGCGACATTCGGGATAATGAGCTGTATGTTGCGATCCGGATAACCCGCAGCACAGGAGGGCGAGGGAAAGAGACACGTCGCGAGGGCTAGGAAGAGCGCGGCAAAAATGATCGGCTTTACCATCTGAATCTTAATCTCAGCCTTGTGTTGTTAACTCTTGTGCTTTACTTGCGTAGACCGATTTTGATAGCGATCTCGTACATCTGCTTGTATTCGTCGTCCCTCAATTTCTTGAGTTCCGCAGGGGACTTGTATTCACAAATGCTCCCCAGGGCATCAATCTTCGGCTTTGTGGCTTTCACTGCTTTTTCGACCGCCGGTATCAAGACCTTTCTCGCGTCCTCGGGTATCCCAGCCGGAGCCCACAGCGCGAACCATGTCGCCGGCACGTTCTGCTTGTAACCTAATTCTTTCAAAGTCGGTATCTGGGGCTGATCAGGCTTCTTGGGGTCGATCAGAAGAATTCTCATACGGCCGGCTTCCACGTGGGGCTTCAGTTTTCCGTAACCGTCCAGCGTTGCCTCTACGTGTCCTCCCAATACCGCGGTGACAACCGATTCACCGCCCTCGAAGGGCACATGGGTCAACTGAATGCCCGTGATAGACTCGAGCATTGCTATAGCAAAGTGGGTAGAAGAACCGACACCAATCGAGGTGATACGGATTTTTCCAGGGTGCTTCTTGGCATACTCCACAAATTCTTTAAAGTTTTTCCAGGGCGCATCTGCCCTGACTCCTACCACCGTAGGGAAGAAATAATGAAACCCCAGCGGCTCTACGTCCTTTGCCGGATCATAGTGAACAACATCAGGGTTAGCTATGGGAGCATAGACAAATGGCGAAGCGCCGCCGTAAAAAAGCGTGTACCCATCTTTCTTCGACCTGACAACAGCCTCAGCCCCCAAAACCGTCCCGGCACCCGGTTTGTTGTTGGGAATAATTTTCGCGCCGCCGAGACTCTTTTCCAGCTCTTCTGCAAGCATTCTTGCAGTTATATCTCCGGTGGCCCCCGGCACGTAGGGAATAATCAACTGGATGTTGCGATCAGGATATCCCGCGGCGTGAGAAACCGCGGAAAAGAGCGCAACAAAACCCAACAGTACTGTAACCGCAAGAAAGAACTTCGTTTTCATACAACGTTACCTCCGCGTGTAGATCGCAAACGAATTCGTTTGTAGTTTTGAAATTCTACCATATCAGACTCTGTAATTCACGCGCCTCTCTCAGTACCCTCTTTCCTTTTGCACAACGTTGAGCAGGGGTTCTCCTGCCAGGTAACGGCGGAGATTCTCCGCAAAAAGAGTCATAGCACGCGAGAGGTAATGCGGGCTCAACCCGGCCACGTGGGGGCAGGCGACGACACTCGGAAGCGTCCACAGTGGGCTCGACGGAGGAAGCGGCTCTTTTGAATATACGTCAAGCCCCGCACCCCTTATCTTACCTGCTTTCAGCACCTCGATCAGAGCCTCCTCGTCAACGAGATTGCCGCGACCAACGTTTATCAGCACTCCCGTAGGCTTCATAACAGCGAGGGTTTCGGCGTTGATCATGTGGTGGGTTTGCGGCGTGTAAGGCGCACATAGCACCACATAGTCACTCTCTTTCAATAGGGACTCAACATCGGAAGGTTCATAAAGGCGATCCGGCAGTGCAGTTCCCGATCCCGGGAGCCTCCACGGCGGCTCAACCGTGAGCACCTCAGGCCGGTCCGCTGCAAGCACGCGCATACCGAAGGCGCGACAGATTGTTCCCACCTGGCGGCCGATCACACCGTAGCCTATTATGCCCACCGTAGAATCCCTCAGCTCGTACGGCTCAAAAAGAGAGAAGCGGTCCGGCGGCCATCCCGCCTTCTGCTGGTTCTCCAATAAAGGGCGAACCTTGCGGGCAAATACCAGCATCAACGTTACGGCAAGTTCCGCAACATGCACGTGAATGCCGCTGGTGGTGGTAAAGATGTAGGGGAGGGTGAAAGGGAGTTGGCCCCAGCGGTCCACGCCCGCGTAGTACCCCTGAATCCAGCGAAGCTTGGGGGCAGCGCCTTCAGGAGGAAGAGGGTCGGTAGTGAAAAGTATCTCCACGTCGCGCCAGATACCCGTACCGAGGTTTTTCTCCTCTTTGTCGCTATGGGCCTCGATTACGAGCCTCGGCGAGACCTGACGGAGCATGCCCAAAAGCTTCTCTTGCAGTACGTCACGCGTGAATATGAGCACCTTTACTTGATCCATACCCTTCTCTCCTTCATGCTGTTTATCTGAGCGCAGCCGGGGTGATCGGGCAAAGCCCACCCCGGCCCGGAAGCGGCTTTACACCGAAAAAATCTTCTGCGGAATCTTATGCAGACACGGACTCACTCCATTCTCAGTGATCAGATAATTGTCGCAAACCCAGACCCAGAGGCGATCAGAGCCGATGGTAGGATGTACGGTGATGTTCATGTTCGCTTTCAGTTTCATGGGCTCGTCGTCACGGATTGCCGGCCGTTCCACCAGATCGTAACCCTGGCCGTGCGCATAGAGGCGCGTCTCCGGAAGCATGCCGTGCTTGACCAGGAACTCGTTATTCGCGTCCCAGATGTCTTTAGGGTTTGCACCCGGCTTGAGGAGCTTTAACGTCACCTGCTGTGCCTCTCTGCAGAGCTCATACGCATCTGAAAGCTCTGCAGGCACGTCTCCCGTAAAGAAGATCCGGCCCAATTCAGCGTACATGCCGCCGGGGCCATTCACTTCGATCATAAGCGTAAAGGATTCGTTTTCCTTCAGCGTCCTCCCCTGAAAATGGCGCTTCTGCATCGGCGTTGGCTTGCCAAGCGGCCCTGATCCGGCAATGACGAGCTGTTCTTCGCTACCGAGCGTGGTCACCTTATGAACGACATCGGCAACTATCTCAAAATCCTTTCTGCCCGGTTTAATGATCGTCTTCGCCCACTCCATAGCCTCATCCTGAAGGGCACAGGCCTTCTTGATCAGTTCGATCTCCTCACTGCTCTTCACTGCTTTTATCTCGTCAACAAGGTCGGTACCATCAGCAAAGGTTGCCCCGGGCATACTCTTGACCAGGTGCTCATAAAAGGCGATTGAGATTCTTCCCTTGCCCATAATGCCGATTTTGGTTTTCTTCTTGCTCTTCAGAGTCTGCACCGTGAGCTCGGCATCATAGGTATTGCTGTAATTGAGGCTCGGAAAATAAGGCGCTGTCAGCCTGTTGTTAACCCCTCTCATGGTCCAGGCAGGAGGTCCGAGGTCTCCCGGCGGTTTTCCACCGCACGTAATCGTTGTCATCTGATCGTCCACGAAAAAGATAACAGTCATCGGGTAACCGTTTCGGGCAGGGATGTCGCTAAACCACTTCACATAGCCGCCCAGCCACTCGTTGGTATCCTGCATGACCAGAGCTTCGATCTTTTCTTCTTTCATTCTGTCCCGCACCGCGGCCCACCGGCGCTCCAGCTCAGCATCTGAAATTGCCAGCGTTACAACCTCCTTCTGTTCAGGGGTCATCATGCATCCTCCTTTGACAGCCGTAGTCGACTAAAATACCACGGATCGATAATTCTTTACTATTTTCGCAAACCCATGTTCTTTGCAACCTCAACGGCAACCTTGTACTCCTCGTCGACCATCTTCCTCTGCTCAGCCGGCGTTTTGTACTCAGCGATACTTCCCATTTTATCGATCCTGGGTTTGGTGATCTTTACCGCTTTTTCGATGGCCGGGATCAGCACCTTCCTCGCCTCATCGGGCATTCCAGACCCGGCGTACATGGCGAACCATGTGCCGAACAATTTCTGTTTATAGCCCAGCTCGGTGATAGTCGGGAATTCAGGATACGCAGCCATTTTGTTGGTGATCACGAGAACGCGCATCTTTCCTGCGTCCATGTGAGGCTTTATTTTGGCCAACCCATCACAGGTGACTTCCACGTGGCCGCCCAGAAGCGCTGTCATCACCGATTCTCCCCCTTCGAATGGAACGTGAGTGAATTGGGCTCCTGTGATGCCCTGGATCATTTCCACCATGAAGTGCGGCGTGGAGCCTACGCCAATTGTGCTGATACGGAGCTTCTTGGGATTCTGCTTGGCGTAATCGATCAATTCCGGAAAGGTTTTCCAGGGGGCATCCGATCTGACGGCAATCGTCTGGGGGAAATAATAATGAAACCCCAAAGGCTCCAGGTCTTTAAACGGGTCGTAATGAACAATCTCCGGATTTGAGACAGGCGCATACACGAGGGCTGACGCGCCCACGTAGAGTAACGTATAGCCGTCCTTCTTTGCCCTCACTGCAGCAACAGTGCCGAGCACGGCCGAGGCTCCCGGCTTGTTATTCGGAATGATCTTTGTCCCTAAAATCTTTTCCAATTCTTCCAGGAGCATTCTCGCCGTGATATCTCCGGTGGCGCCCGGTACATACGGGATAATGAGCTGAATATTGTGATCGGGATACCCGGCGGAGGAGACCGATGGCGACAATACAGTAAACCCCACCATCGTGATAATCGTGAGAACCAAAACAGTTCTCGTAGTCATGATTTCCCACCCCCTTGTTGTAATGACGAGAGGAGTTCATTTATTACTCCTGCAGACTCAGCGAGTAACGCCTCTCCTTTCTTGATCTGTTCTTTGATTGCTTTTGCTGAAAGTTCGAGGCCGCTCCTTTCGGCTAGATCCATCTCATATTCAACAATTTCTGCCACCCCGCCAGGTGCGAACCGCACCGGTACGCCGAGACTCACGTCGCGCAAGCCGTATTCGCCTTGCAGAGGCGTAGCGCACGCCCAAACACGACCATCGCGTGAAGCCATGCTGGTGATAATATCACCGATCGATTCGGCAGTTGCCCAGCCTGCTGTCCGGCCCGACTGCAACTGATGCCACTGTGACAAGAAATTGGTGATCTTGCTTTTCACCTGTTCTTTCTGATGGGTATCCAGCGAGACTCTTTTGCCAGCCACGCTGACGCGGCTGAGCAGGTGCACCTGGGTATCCCCGTGTTCCCCCAACACGTAAGCCTCGACGTCAGTCGCCGGAACCGACAGTACCTTGCCTATGGACCACCGCACACGGGAGGTGTCATTCCGGTTGATGCCGATTACCTTTTCACGAGGGATGGAAAATATCCGATGGATCAGGTGCACGAGCGCGTCCACCGGCGTGGTGACAACCATCCAGAAAGCGGACGGTGAGTGCGCATGAAGGGATCTCACCAAGTCCAGCACCAGGCCCACATTCTGTTGAAGGTTATGAGCGCGCGAGGGTGTAGGGGAGCGACCCCAGACGCCGACCGCAATGATAATCACGTCCGAGCCGGCAGTGTCCTCCACGTCTCCTGCCCGCACCCGCGTCCTCGTGCGGTGGACCACCGCCTGTTCAACATCGAGAGCATGCGCCTCCGCCACGTTGCGGCGAGAATCGAGCAGGACAATTTCAGACGCAAATCCATCCTGGGCCAGTCTGTATGCTGCGCATGAACCTACACAACCTGCGCCACCGGCTATAGTGATCTTCATCCTATCCCTCCCTCTTTAAGTGTTCGTCGGATGTGCCCGGACTAGGGTTTGCGCCTCGAAATCCATCAAACCCATCCGGGCAAATCCGAGCGAAGCTCGCTTTCGCTCGCAGTAAAAAAAGCATCTCTATCTTCCGAGCGCAGCGTTCTTCCCTCTTCCATCTTCCTAGTCACGCCAAAGGCGTGACGGTCATTCTGGCGGAGCGGTCGTCCCCCCTTCGAGGACTTCGCCCCTCCGAGCGCGGCGGTCTGCGTTATACGGAGAAGATCTGCTGGGGCGTCTTGTGGAGACGCTCGCTCGGTCCCTTCTCCGTGATCAGCCAGTTGTCCCACACCGAGACCCAGATTTTACCATCCGTGATCGTCGGATGGATTGTAATGTTCATGTTTGCAGCAAGCTTCATAGGCTCATCGTCACGAATCGCAGGACGTTCGACCAGATCATAGCCTTGGCCGTGCGCATACAGTCTCGATTCTGGCAGCTGTCCCTTACTTTTCAAGAACTCATTGTAGGCATCCCATATGTCCTTCGGGTCTGCGCCGGGCTTGAGCATCTTCACGGTGAACGCCTGCGCCTCCTTACACAGCTCGTTTGCATCGTGAAGCTGAGACGGCACTTCACCAACGAAGAAACAACGTCCTGCCTCGCCGTACATGCCCCCCGGGCCATTCACTTCGATCATGAGCGTGAACTGATCGCCCTCTCTTACCGTACGGTTCTGGTAATGGCGTTTCAACGGGGGGTTCGGAATGCCGAAGGGCGCAGAGCCGCCAATCACAAGCTGCTCTTCGCTTCCGAGGAGCACGCATTTGTGGACAACATCAGCCACTATCTCGAAATCCTTTCTGCCGGGCTTTATGACGGTTCGCGCATAGGCCATTGCTTCATCCTGAAGGGCTATGGTCTTCATGAGGAAGCCGATCTCTTCTTCGCTCTTTATTGCTTTGATCCGATCCACCAGTTCGGTGGCATCGACAAATTTCGTGTTCGGAAGTTTCTTATGCAAATATTCCAAAAACATGCCGCCCATCGTCGCCGTATTGACCAGGCCGATGGTGCCATCCTTCCAGGCCTGTAATGCCTGCACAGCCAACTCCGCATCATATTCATTGCTGTAGTACATGCTCGGAAAATAGGGAGCGACCAGCCTGTTCTTCACGCCCCGCATAGTCCACGCTGGTGGGCCAAAATCAAACGGCGGCTTGCCTCCGCACGTGATGGTGGTCATCTCCTCTTTAAGGGGAAAAATTACCGTCACAGGGTAGCCGTTACGCGCGGGGACATCAGCAAACCATTGGATGTAGCCGCCCAGCCACTGGTTGGAATTCTGCATTATCAGGACGTCGATTTTCTCGGCCTCCATGCGGGTCCGAACCGCTTTCCAGCGCCGCGCGAGTTCCTGGTCAGATGGAGCCAGGGTGAGCGTCTCTTTGGGATCGTATGCCATTAGTCTTCTCCTTTCATTTCAATTATTCTGATGAAGCGAGGAAGCGATGATGCGAGGATGCGGAAGAGCGGAACAGACCTTATACACCGTATACGACGTGCTTGAATTATCCGCTTCCGCACTTCCTCACTTTTTCGCAGTTATCCGCTTCCTCGTTTCCTCGCTTCCTCGTCATTTCAATGTCAGCAGCTCATCGGTTACCGGGTTGAGCCTTTCATGTCCTGATTCTGTCACAAGATACGTTTCTCCCCAGAAAAACGTGTTTCTTCCGTCCGGTGTGGCCACCGTAGGGTGAATGATCACAGCAGTCCCAGGATCAAGCACTCTCGTGTTTTGCGCAGAGACGCGCCCCTCGATGAGGTCCACGCCACATACATGGCCTGTCGGCGGCCTGAAAAGATAACCAGACTCTTTCACGTGCGCATCCATAGCCAGCACAACATCCCTTATTGTCTTACCAGGCTTGAAAACTTCGAGCCCCTTCTTTATGGCATAGCGGCTCACACGGTAAAGCTTTTCCAGCTCTGCGTTAGGGGTGATCACGTTCACCGTGCGCACGATCTGTGTCCAGTAACCTTCTACCCTCGGCGTGATCTCCATCACTACACTGTCCCCCTTCTCCACGCGACGAGACGAAGGTGAATAAGGCAGAGGAAGACCATTCGCCTCTCCGGGCGCGTATTTGCCGGAGCCAACAAGGGTAAAATGCTGCTCTGCTCCCCTGACACGTCCGTACTCCTCGATGGCTGCAGCGATCTCATATTCAGTGACACCGGGCTTAATCATTTTGACAGCGGCTTCGAATTCCCCGGCGCCTACACTCCCGCATTTCCGGAAAAGATCTGCTTCCTCGGAGCTGTGGTGAATACGAATCTCGAAAATCTCCTGATGCGTCTCGACCCAGTCGATACCTGGAAGTTCAGCCTTGAGATAGTTATACATCGGTACGGAAAGCATCGCGAAGCTGATGCCCACGCTACCCTTCACAATGTTGCGCTCTTTGAGGAGACCCGCCGCGTCGGCCAGCACATTGTCGCTCACGCGGCAATCCTTTACGGAAGACCTGCGTGAGGCTGCCTGTTGCTGAATGGCCGTCCCCATGAAGAGCACCGGCTCAGCCTGCGGAAAAAGTACTGCCACCTGCTGCCCTGCAATGATCCTATTGTCGACGTAGTACCGAAAATCGCCAAGATACTCGCTACCTACGTTCGTGTCGCCTATAAGCACGAGTGCCTTGAGCCCTTTGGCTTCCATCACCCCGCGAATGGCTTTCTCTCTCCGCGCCCTTTCTGCACCACTGAACATGATGTCGTCTCCTTTACTCTAAGCCGTTCCGCTGCTGAGATTTGCTCTGCCACGCTGCGTTGATCTCACTGGCTTGCCCTGGATGGGGTACGACTTATGATTGGGTAAAATGTATCATACCACAAGATTCACGTGTGAAGTCCACACAGGAAAATTTTAGGGGCTCTCGTTATTCTCTATTTAGCCGATAATATCTATGTGTTGAGGAGGGCACAATGGCACACGAGCGCATACTTATTGTCGAGGATGAGAAGATTACCGCCACGGAGATCCATCAGACCGTCCAGGAATTGGGCTATGAGCCCGTCGGCCCTGTAGCTTCAGGCAACGACGCTGTTGCTTCCGCCCTGACCCTGCGGCCGGACGTGGTCCTGATGGACATTGTCCTGAAGGGGCCCATGGATGGCATCGAGGCCGCCGAAATCATTCAGAGAAGAGATATTTGTCCGGTGATCTTCGTCACCGCCCACTCAGACCGGTCCACTCTGGACCGGGCAAAGGTGACAGCACCCTTCGGCTATATCCTCAAACCGATAAGCGAGCGCGAGTTGCACACAGCAATCGAGATGGCCCTCTACCGCCACAGGATGGAGGAACAGCTGCGGGAAAGCAGGGGGTGGTTCAAGACCGCCCTCGCTAACATCGATGAGGCGATCATTGCACTCGATGCGCGGGGTGCGGTCAGCTTCATTAATCCCGCTGCAGAAGCGCTCCTGAGCTGGCCCGAAACTGAGGCACTGGGAAGAAGTGGGCTCGAAGTATTCAATGTGATCCAGGAAGATATGCCCGGGGCACGGCTGATGTCTGAGAAAGGCGATAGACAAGCGTTCGTACGCACAAGGGATGAAAAGGTCGTGCCCATAGTATACCGAGCAGCTCCTGTGGTGAACGGGACCGAGGAGGTGCGGGGGATGGTACTCATCTTCAGGGAACCGGCGGGGGATCAGCAGAACGAGGTGGAATGTGCGCTTCATTTCTCTGGATAAGGCACAGGATGGCATGAAGTTGTCCAGACCCGCAACCAACGAGGCCGGCGTGGTCCTGCTCGAATCCGGAACAACACTGACGGAGCCATTGATCCGCAGGTTGCTGAGAATAGGCGTGAGAAGCGTGTGCATTGGCGGAGATCCGGATGCCGCAACGCTGGACGAAGCCCTTGACCAGCTGAAGAGGAGGTTTGACCTCACGCGCAACGAGGCTCACATGGCGCTCCTGGAAAGCGCCGTAGCGGAGTACCTGAAGGAGCTCTATGCAGACTAGAGAGGCCTTTCACCATGAGATGCAGCAGATGCAGGAACTCTCTACAATACCCGTTATAGTGAGGAAATTACTCCAGATCTTTGACAACCCCTACCTCTCGCTCAGCGACATTGCCGCGTTCGTATCAAAAGATCCGGTGCTCACCGCGCGCTTGCTGCAGGTTGTAAACTCGCCCTTCTTCGGCTTTAAGGGAAGGATAGGTTCCGTGGCGCAGGCGCTCTTGCTCCTTGGGCTTAATCAGGCAAAAGCGCTCCTCATGGGCATGCGTCTCTTTGATTTCATGAAGGAGATGGAGGGGCTCTGGGCTCACTCCATCGGATGCGCGATCATAGCGCAGATTACCGCACGGAGAAAAAGGATGCGAGAAGCCAAGGAGCTTTTCATTACGGGCCTGCTTCACGACATCGGGAAAGTCTTCATGTACCTGAAGCTTCCCGACACCTACCGGAGTGCTCTCGAAATGGCCGAAAAGAACAGGATCCCTATTATCGACGCAGAACAGAAGCTCTTCCAATCAACTCATCCAGAAGTTGCGAACTGGGTCTTCGAAAACTGGAACCTCCCCCGCTACTTCATTGAGCCCATCAGATACCATCACAAGCCTTCTCTTGCCAGGACCTGGCCGACGAGGTCCGCACTGCTGCACGTTGCAGATATCCTCACGCGGGCTCGCGGGTTTGGCTCCGGCGGTGATTCTCTTGTGCCACTTCTTGACGAGACGGCATGGACACGGCTGGCGATGTCCCGCTCGGAGATCAATTCTATCCTTTGGGAAAGTGAGCAGTTTATCCACGAGGCACGGAGTTTTCTCGCCGACGAGTGAGTGCGTCTCTTCATCCGCGTAACCGCTTCACCCGGATAATGCCGGGTATATCGTCGGCGCACTGCTGCCTATCGATGGCGGCTTCACTATATCGCTATAAAAACCTGCGAAAAGGAAGTGAACACTCTGAAGCTGTCAATCCTTGCGTTGCCTCTTCTACTTCGCGAAACCAGTTTTCAAAAGAGCTGAAATCTTTTCGCGCACTGAAATAGAAAAAGGGAGCCTTAGCCAAAGTGCTTCGCACCAGTTCGTGATATTCAGATAATCTTTCTTTGCCTGTGTCCTTATCCCTCAGGGCAGACGCGGCGACCGTTGCGGCCATCTGCCCTTGTATCATTCCATGAATATTTCCTGCGCCACCTGAAGCATCTCCTACGAAGATGATGTTCCCACTGATCATGCTGCTGAAATAGTCTCCGTATTTGCCCGCTGATGTTCTTGCGAACCCACTGATCTCCAGAGGACAGGCATTCGCTATTTTGCGCGATACCACATTATCCTTTCTCTCCCTCAGATCATGAAACGCTGCCGCGGACAACATGCTGAAAATGGATAAACCATCGCCATGGGTAAAGAAGGTCTTGTAATTGAGCAGCGGATCCGGGGACATGAAGTGTTCAATGACTCCCGGTGCTACATCCGCGTTTGCAAGAAGGTAGCTTATTCCCGGCTTTGGATCGGTGCTCTTGCACAACGCTTCCTTTGCGGCGAATCCATGACTTGCGGATCTGATACCGTCAGCACATATGATGATCCGCGCCCTGGCCTCTGGAGTAGCTCTGGAGTTTGTTTCAATACCTTCAACTGTATCGCCTGTTTTGATAATATTCACAACCCTTGTTTTCAGATACAGGCGGGCGCCCGCTTTTACTGCCAATGATGCTAACTCTTTTTCAAGGAGGTCTCTCCTGACAATAAAACCCGCCCGTGTGCTCGCCTCTATGAGCTCACCCGATTCTGCATGGCACACTCTATATTCTTTGACCCTTGCCCATGGAACAGACGCACCCATACTGCCTATGATGGACTCGGAAAAATCAGACGCCATCAGCCAACCCGGGTCGTGTCTGGGCCATCCTATGGCACTATGTTCCTCGAAAAGGGCCACTGTGCATCCTCTTGCAGCAGCGCTCAATGCGGCGTAACAACCGGCAGGACCCGCCCCTATGACGATCACGTCGAATTCATTCATATGCTCTCCGTCCTGTCACGACTCTCCTGCATTTAATTCCACTCTACGCTGATTCAAATGCAGTATCAATTTGAAGAAGCATTTTTCCTTATACGGCAGTCAAGGGTATTGGTTTCGTCTCGATCCACACGCTGGGCATGGCGCTTGTCTGGACGCCACCCTTCGGTGCTGGTAAACTGTCTGTTGTAGTCTGACCACAGGAACATAAGGAGGGCATATGCTGTACAGGTCCCTGAAAGAGATACCCGTTTCCATCCTCGGCTTCGGCGCCATGCGCCTTCCCCTGGTCGGAGGAACGCAGAATCCGACCGATTCCTTCGATCCCGCACGATCAATCGATGAGGAAGAGACCGCGAAGATGGTCGAGTATGCTATAGAGCACGGCGTCAACTACTTCGATACGGCCTACAACTATCACGGTGGCAAGAGCGAGATGGTATTCGGCAAACTGCTGAAACCCTATCGTGACCGCGTCACTCTCGCCACGAAGCTGCCTGTGTTCCTGGCCAAGAAGCGTGAGGACTTCGACAGGTTTCTCGGTGAGCAGCTCAAACGACTCCAGACAGGCTACCTCGATCTCTATCTCCTCCACGGGTTGAATGCAGTGACGTGGGAGAACGCGAAGAACCTTGGCGTATTTCCGTTCCTTGAGAAGGCTGTGAAGGAAGGCCGCGTGCGCCGCGTGGGCTTCTCTTTTCATGACACCTTCGCCGTATTTAAGGAGATAGCAGACGCCTACGATTGGACCATGTGTCAGATCCAGTACAACTACCTGGACGAGGTATACCAAGCGGGCGGCGAAGGCATCGCGTACGCGGCATCGAAAGGCATAGGCGTTGTGGTGATGGAGCCACTCCGCGGAGGGAAGCTGGCAAAGGTACCGCCTCAAGTGCAGGAACTCTTCGAGGCGTCACCTGAAAAGAGGCTCCCTAGCGAGCTGGCGTTGCGGTGGGTCTGGAATCGCCCCGAGGTGGCAACGGTCCTTTCAGGCATGAGCAGCCTGGAGCAGGTGTGGGAGAATGTCCGCTCTGCGCAAAAAGGCACGGCAAATTCTCTCTCGCCTGCGGATTTGCTCCTCATTGACCAGGCGCGCAATGTCTATCGCAGCCTGCTTACCGTCAACTGCACGGGCTGCGCCTACTGTATGCCCTGCCCTTCGGGCGTCAATATCCCCATGAACCTTTCCCTCTACAATGACACGATGACGTTCAAAGATCCTACAGGGGTGCTGGTCTACAACGCCTTCTTGGCTCCCGAGCAGAGGGCGTCCGCATGTACCGAGTGTGGCGAATGCGAGGAGAAATGCCCTCAGCACGTTGCTATCCCCGAGGAACTCAAGAAGGTCCATACCCGGCTTTTCAGAGAAGGAGGGCAAGGCTGAAGAATAATTCCTGCTGGACTTCACGCGCAAGGGGACTGCAGGCATAGCGATTGACTTACGCGCGCTTACCTGTGCACCCGCCGATCACGGATCGAAAATTTTTCCCGGATTCAAAATCCCCTTCGGATCAAATGTCTTCTTTATCCCCCTCAAGAGATCGATCTGCCTTTCAGTGTAGTCCATGCGCAGATATTTTTTTCTGGTAAGACCTATGCCGTGCTCAGCCGTTATCTTTCCGCCCATTTCAAGAGTCTTCTGGTAGAGCAGCTTGCTGGCTTTTGGAAGGGTCCTATCCCACTCTTCCTTGTCCATGTCATCTTTTTTGAAATAGAGCACATGAACGTTTCCATCACCCGCGTGGCCCACGCACAAGGGGTCGAGACGAAACTCTTCGGCTATCGTTTCACTGGCTTTCACGAGGTCTGCAACGCAGCAGCGCGGCGCCACCACATCCATGGTCTCGTATATAACGCCCATGCGGTTGGCTGCCTCAAAGATGCAGCGGCGGGCTTCCCATAGTCTGTTCTGGGCCTCGGGCTCTTTTGCTACAAGCAGATCCCAGGCGCCGAATTTTTCAAAAATGTGCTCCACCACGTCCATCGCATGCTCGAAATCCTCCTGCCGATTTCCGTCAAGCTGAACTAACAGATGAGCGGCAGCAGTATTGAAAACGACCTTCTTGTTGAGGTACCTCTCGGCAAGCCTGATCGCGGGGTTATCCATGAACTCTATCGCAGTAGGCACAATCTTCTCTCCGATGATCGCGGAGACAGCTTCGGCCGCGGGTGCAAGTGCATTGAACGGCGCAAGCAGATCCACTTTCATCTTGGGTTTGGGGATCAGACGAAGGATAATATTGGTGACTATGGCCAACGTGCCCTCAGAGCCTACCAGGAGTTGGCAAAGGTTATACCCGGTAACGTCCTTCACCACCTTTCCTCCGATAGTCATCATCTCTCCGGAAGGCAAAACCGCCTCCAGGCCGCATACATAATCTTTGGTGGTCCCGTAACGGACAGCCCGGGGCCCACCTGATCCCTCGGCGACATTTCCCCCGATACTGCAACTATCCTTACTGGCAGGGTCCGGGGGATAGAAACAGCCCTGCTCCTCCACAAGCCGGTGGAGTTCGGATGTAACGATGCCGGGCTGCGTGACCGCCATCAGGTTCTCCTGATCGATTTCGAGCAGCTGATTCATTCTTTCCAGGGAAAGGACTATCCCACCGTGAACGGGCACTGAACCTCCGCTCAAGGAAGTGCCCAGCCCCCGCGGTGTCACCGGGATTGAGTATTCGTTTGCCACGCGCAGTACTTTAGAGACTTCATCAGCCGAGCCGACTCGCACAGCCGCATCGGGCCAGGCCTGGAGGCCCAGTGTTTCATCCTTGCTGTACTTTTCCAGAGTCTCTTCGGTCTTCAGTACATGGTTTTCCCCGACTATGTCCTCCAATTTTTTGATTATGTCCTGCTGTAATCCTTTTCTCATTTTTCTTTCTCTCCTTGTAATGTTCGTCGGTGCCGCCAGGATTAGGGTTTGCGCCCACGTTTAACAGTTTGCCCGATGATTTAGCGGGGCACCCGCGACCTTTAACAACAATAGAATGCAGCCAGCTCGCTTCGCGGGTCGCACGCCGCGTCGTCGTGACTCGTCGATGTACATCAGTACTATCTCCGACTCCCAACTCCTAACGCCTCGAAATACATCAAACCCATCCCGGCAGCCCCGAGCGAAGCTTGCGCCGCGAGCGCGAAAGAAGCCACAGCTCTGGTGCTGAAATGGGTTTTCACTTTCCCCTTCCATCTTCCTAGCCCGCAGGGCGGTCGTCCTAGCGGAGCGGTCTGCATTTTTTCATTCCTCATCAGGGAATATTTTTTGTGGATTAAGCAGGCCTTTAGGATCGAAGGCCTGTTTAATGCGTTTCATCAGCTCAATCTCGGTTCTGCCCATCTGCGCAGACATGTAATTTTTCGCAGTAAGCCCGATGCCGTGTTCGCCGCTCAGCTTTCCTCCCATATCGATAGTCTTTCTGTATATCTCTCCCAGTAGCTCGTATGCTTCCTCAGTCTCAGCAAAGTTTCTTTTCCTGTACTGGATCGTGACGTGGAGATTCCCGTCTCCTGAATGGCCGTACGTCGCTATGTTCACTTTCTTTCCTGCACCACTCTCCTGTATCGACCGGGCAAGCAAGGGCAGTTGATACCGGGGGACCACGACATCGGCCTCGAGGTGATCTTTCCCGAGTGCCTTTAAGGCAGGCAGGGTCTCCCTCCGGATACGCCACAACCGTTCTGCTTCCTCATCACTGCCGGCGAGTTTGGTTTCGATCACGCCCCTGGCTTTATCAGCGGTCGCCATCACCAGTTTGACGTCTTCATCCACGGCAGCCTGATTGCTCCCGTCGACTTCGATCAGCACCATCGCCGCCGCATCCTTGCGCAGATCCGCAGAGAGGTAATCGGCAACACATTTAATGCTTGTGTTATCCATGAATTCTATAGCGCAGGGGATTATCCCGCAGCCGAACACCGAGACCACAAGGTCTGCGGCTGCAACAAGATCATCCAGATAAAAAATGCATGTCCGTCGAAGGAAGGGTTTCGGCAGCAGCTTTGCAGTAATCTTAGTCACCACCGCAAGGGTACCCTCAGAGCCGATAATAAGCGCGACAAGATCATACCCTGTGACATTCTTCACCGTCCGGCCGCCCACGTTGATTACGTCGCCATTCGGCAAAACAGCCTCAAGACCGATAATGTAGTCCCTGGTCACTCCGTACTTCACCGCTCTCGTGTAGCCGGCATTCTCTGCCACATTGCCGCCGAGCGTGCTCTCTATGGTGCTTGACGGGTCCGGCGGAAAAAAGAGATTGTACTTTTTCAATGTCTCCTGCAGATCAGCTGAAACCACACCCGGCTCCACCACAACCTGCATATTTTTCTCATCGATCTCCAGTATCCTGTTCATCCTGAGGAGGGAGAGAAGCACACCACCCTTTACGGGCAACGCGCCTCCAGAGAGACCTGTTCTGCCACCCTGCGGCGTGACCGGTATATCGTTAGTGTAAGCCAGCTTCAGTATCTTCGATATCTCTTCAGTGGAGAATGGCAGGAGCACGACGTCAGGCATGAAGCGCATTTCGGTCGCATCGTAACAGTAGTGGGACATGCCTTCCTTGTCCGTGACTATCTGCTCATCTTTGAGGAAACCCCGGCACTCTCCAATCAGTTGCTCTATTTTTTCTTTCATAGAATACCTTCTTATAGTGATTTCCTGTCCTTCTCTGCCTTATCCTTTACTGCTCACGCCCCTGCTTCTTTCAGCCTGAGAATCACCATCGGCCCGTCGGGAACCACTGCCCAGCGGGCATGTACGCCATGTTTCTGAAAAAGTGAACGGATGCATCCTTCGATTGAATCAACGGGACGCAGATGGTATCGCTTGAGCTCCTCCTGCGAAAAACCTTCTGTGTAAACCCATACGTCCTTCTCCATCAGCACCTGGTACATTTCCTGAGCGCACCATTGGTCAGGAATGAAAAATTCTTTTTGCATGATCCGACAGACAAAAGATTCAGGAGAATCGACCATGTTGAGCACTTCTTTGTATTCAGGGCTGCCCGCACCTTCCGCGCAACGTGTGGCAATAAGAATATCGCCGCCTCGCTTGACCACTGTTGCGGCTCCGGTCATGCCCTTGACGCTCTGATACAGGTTGCAGTCGAGAGGCGCGCCGGAATTTGTGGTGATAACAAAATCAAGCGGCGCATCGATCTCACGCACGCAGTGCTTTGCCAGAAACGCGCAGCCCCCCAGATGCGCCTTTACGGGGTGACCCGAGAAAATCCCGGTAATCTCTCTCTTTTTGTTGAGCGTCACATTCACCATGAAGTCGGCGCCTGTTTTCTCCATAATCTGGAGGCCGGCTTCGTGAAAAAGATTTCCGTCCAGCTGGCCGTATTCGGTCATCGGGTGCGCAATCATTTCCGGACCGTGCATGAATTCGAGCGTTTCAACAGAAGAGATTCCCGGTAAGATCGATTTTCTGCCACCGGAATAACCAGCCCACATATGGGGCTCTATAAAGCCTGTGAGAATCTTCAGGTCGGCCTCTACATAGAGACGGTTCACGAGCGCTGGGACGGCGCCCGCAATTGTACCCACCTCCACCATGTCTTCTTTTCTCTTGGATAGGTGATCAACGATTCGGTAAGCGCTCACGATCTCCTGCCCTACCAGTCGAGCGCGCTCCTCCTCGGTCGAGGGCCTATGTAT
>DATKNH010000130.1 GCA_035541455.1 Syntrophorhabdales bacterium | reverse complement strand
TTTCGGCATAGGGCCCTTTGTGCAGGGGAGCTGGTACGGCGACCACACGGGTGTCATGAAGAATCAGTGGGACGTGAACCTGGGCATCTCAGCCCAGTACAAGGTGCCGGTGGGCGGCTGTGCTCTGACGGTCTACGGCGGGCCTTTTGCCTACTGGCACCAGGCAGACAGCAGCCTGCCGTACCACTCTCTTTTCTGGCATCAGGCAGCACTCGGGCTTCCCCCCGGCCCCATAGCTCCACAGGACGACATCAAGCAGAAGAATAACGTGGGCGGTTTTCTCGGGGTGAAGTTCCCGATCGTGAACCAAAAAGTATTCTTCACCGTCGAAGGTCAGCTGACAAACGAGGTGGGGGCAGGAGCCTCAATAGCATACGCATTTTAGACAAGGCAGACAGCATGACGGATTGAGATTCACTTGACGCGGCAGGTGGTTGCCGTAATGGAGCAGAGGGCCGGCCGACGGGTTTTAGCGGCTCGCTACCCGAACGTATATGACATGAGCCTGTTGAGCCGGCTCTGTTGCTCCAATAATAGTTAAGCAGACGGAGGGGCGGAGGTTCGTATGGCCTTTGTTGCCGCATTAGATAGTATCGTGTTGTTTCCGCTTGCGTGGGTATTCTATCTCTTATGGAGGGAACGGCGCAAGTTCAGATCCCTTCTTCCCATCATCGCAGGCGTCGTCTTTCTGTTCATCGCAAGGCTTTGTGAAGTGTTGGTGGAGCACCCAACGGTGCACATCTTTCGACTTCTTGGTTTTCCCAGAGAGCCTTACTCGGTGATCATCACAATCGCTGGAGGATTTGCTGATGTGCTGGGCGTTCTTTTCCTGGTGACAGGGTTCATCAGAACAATCAAGGCACGCTGTGCACAGGAAGAAATCATTCACAGCCTCGAAGCATTGCTCCCGATATGCAGCGGCTGCAAGAAATACAAGTCTGAAGACGGTACCTGGCATCCGATAGAAAGATACTTGTTCGGAACCGGTTCACCCGAGATCACGCATGGGTTCTGCCCCGACTGCGCGTCCAAAATGAACCGGGAGATCAGTCTTTTGAAGGAATGTCGTAAGGGAAGGGTGGCCTTAAGAAATTAATTGTCACTGGAAGAAAGCCACCACCGCTTGCGAGCCCGTACGATGGTGAGTTAGAATCATTTGAAGTTCCTGCAACAGGCCTTAAGGGCCATCTTATTAAGACAGGAGAATGCGAGATGCCGATCAACACGTATCAAGCCAACCGCACAAATGCCGGCCTCAGGAGTGTCGTGCCGCCACTTTCGTTGAGCCTTGCCCGCAGCTTGAAAAAGGGCACACGCAAACTGGCGCTTGTTCTTCTCGCTGGACTTCTCCTCTCCTGCAGTCACGCTCCGGCGAATAAGAGCGCGAAGAGCGATTCCCAGAGCCAGCCTTCCAAAGCGGCATCCACTCAGAAAGCGGCGCCCGCCCAGGCTCGGCAGGATACTGGGCCAAGGCCGGGAGATACGCGCATGGTTGATGGAGTCGAATATGTCTACGGCAAGAACGTAAAGTATATGGTCAACCCTGGCGAACCGGAATATACCTGGGTGCGTAAAGACCAGTATTTCCCCGATGCCAATGAGTCTTCACGCACACGCGTGTTCACGCCTTCCAGACAGCAGGGAGCAGAAAGCGCGTCGCAGGCACCTTCCCCCGGTCAGGACGAGGCGGACAGAAAATGGGCGAGCATAGGTGAAGACGGCAACCGGATACAATACTTCTACGACAAGGCTGCCGTAGTATTTCCAACGCAAGGCTTCGTGCGGATTTGGAAAAAACGGGAGTTTCCCTCCGGGGCAGCGCAGAGAGAAATTGTGTCGCTCGATGAAATAGACTGCAGGGAAGCTCGGTACCACAGTCTGGAAGTCCGTGTGACCTACCGCGAAGGAATGACCCGCAATTTTGCTCAAGCGAGCCCGTGGACCAAAGTGTATCAGGACAGCGCCGAAGAGTACCTTATGAACCAATTCTGCCAATAGGTTCAACGACGCGAGCTTCGCACAAACACCATGAAAGGGCAGGGTGGGATGGTATGGATGAGGATGGGAGAGATTTCTTGAGGGGTGGGAAGAAGCGGGCCACAGAGCGCGGCATGGCGCGCGGCGTGATTCTGCTGACTATTCGCCGCGACAAAAAATATCGGCTCGGCGTCAAGACGGACAAGGGTATTCTGGATGTGCAGGTTGCGGCCAGGCTCCTTCGCATGCGCGCCCCGGCGACCGTAGACGACCTGCTTCAGAACGAGGAAGGACCAAGGCTGAATGCTCTTGTGGCCGCGGCTCTCACGTCGCGCTCCGCACAAAAAGCATTCTTCAAGGAAGGAACAATTGCCTACGGGCCGGTTGTGACGCGCCCGGAAAAGATCATCTGCATAGGCCTCAACTACCGTCGGCACGCTGCCGAAGTCGGAGCCCCGATACCGAAGCAGCCGATCCTTTTCAACAAATACAACAATGCGCTCGCCTGCCACAACGGCACCGTCAGGTTGCCGGTGGAGGTTGCGAAGAAATTCGATTATGAGGTCGAGCTGGTCATCGTGATAGGCCGCGAGGCAAAGAATGTAGGCGAGGCCGATGCCCTTTCCTACGTGGCCGGCTACACCATCGGAAACGATTTCTCAGCCCGCGATCTGCAGCTGGAGACGGGCGGCCAGTGGATGATCGGCAAGACGCCGGACCAGTTCGCTCCCGTAGGCCCGTATCTCGTTACAGCCGACCAGGTCGATCCGGACAATCTGAAGCTTGAATGTCGGGTGAATGGCGAGACGCGCCAGTCCTCGAACACGAGTGACATGATCTATAGCAGCCCGCAGCTGGTCAGCTTCATTTCTCGCCACATGACTCTCAAACCCGGTGACATTATTTTTACCGGTACTCCGGAAGGCGTCATCGTGGGTAAACCTAAAGAACAGCAGGAGTGGCTGAATGTTGGCGATACAGTCGCCTGCAGCATTGAGAAACTCGGCGAGTTGAAGTTCGATCTTGCGTGAATGAGCAGAAGCAGTTAGTTAGCCGTCGCTATCTTGCTTCTCTTCTGAGAAGCTGTCCAACAGCAAAAGATTATTGAGCGAAGCGACCGATGCCGGGTTGAGCTGTAATGCCGTTGCATAGTGCTCCCTTGCTTTTGCGAGGTCGCCCGCGAGGTAGTACGCATATCCCAGGTTGTTGTGTACCCGCGCTTTGTCTGGTGACTTTTTTTATTGTATCCTGCCAGAGGGCGAGTTCAGTTTTATAGGCGCGGTTGCGCGCCAGCGTTGTACTAGCAAGACGAAGCGCGATACAGCAGGCGGATACCAGCAGGAGCTTGCTTTGCACCGGCCGCACAGCAGACAAGCGTCCGAGCAGCATCCCGAAGAGAAGAAAGAGTCCCCAGCCTCCCAGGTAGAGGTGCCTTTCGTTGATCACGTCCGTGCGGGCTGCTACTGCGTAGACTGCCAGGGTGTGGACGAGAAACCAGAGTATGCCGAAGCCCACACAGGGGTACCTGCGCAAGGCAACAAGACCCGAGCAGAGCGCTGCGCCTGTGAGGACCACCTCTGCCGCTATGACGAATGAAAACCCGTAGACTGCCTGAAACTCCGGGTCGATGTTAAGGCTGAGTGACGTCTGTACTCCACAGACAAACGCTAATCTGCATATTCGGTATGATGCGATATGGTGGGTGAATCACATCAGAGGCGTCCGGAACGGGCGCGACAGGCATGGCGTATCGTATCAGGGCCTTCTGCCTCGATCAAGAGTTATTTGGCGAGTTGCCCCCTGGATTTTTCCCTTCGCCCTTCCTATATTTTGATAGAAGCATTAAACCTGTTGCGAGAAAGGAAAAGACGATGGAACAGCACTGGTCCTACAAAGGGTACGAGATCCGCGACGGCCTGAAGCCTGAGAGTAAGCATTTTCAGTATTTCTACGTTGTCTCGGAAAAATCGGAGAAGAAATGTAACTACTGCGTCTGGATAACAGATGAGGCACTGACTCGCGTTGGCGGGACGCGAGATTTCAACGCTATTGCTTCGTCACAGAGAGAGACGTGGAAGAAATGGGTCCAGAAGAAAATCGATGCCGGGGATTTCGATAACAAGGTCCTGAAATACAGCAAGGACGGCGAAGAAGAGATCGACTTGTCAGAAATGACTTCATATCTGTCCTTGGACTAGCCCGCAAGGCCATTCGAGAGCAGCAAGCTAAGAAGCAGCCACGCTGCGTCCCTGTATTCGTGCGCTGAAGAGGGGGCTTGTCGTTCTCTCCGGGTCGTTGTAGAATCTGCGAAAAGACAAGCAGGATATCAATTGTTCATCATCAGCCTGTGTCTGCAGACACGCAGAATCTAACAGGAGAAAAGGTGCTCCAATGATACAACGACCCTTTCGTATCCTCGCAACGCTTTCGATTGTCCTTCTGCTTCAGTCCGGCTGCGGCATGGTTCAGTGCAGTCAGCAGGCGAGTGCACCGTCGACCGTCACAAGGCAGCTCGTCAAAACCACCCGGAGCTGGAATAGTGCTTTGTTGCCCGAGTACCCGCAAGGCCAGCCCGAGATCACAATTCTGCGGATCAGCATTCCTCCCGGGACCAGGCTCGATACGCACACTCATCCGGTGATCAATGCCGGCGTGCTGCTGACCGGGCAGTTCACGGTCGTCACTGCAGATGGAAAAGTACTGCATCTCAAGGCAGGGGATCCCATCGTCGAGGTGGTGAACACGTGGCACTACGGCATCAACGAAGGAAACGTTCCAGCGGAGATTATCGTCGTTTATGCGGGCATTGTGAACACACCCATCACCGTCGTCGAACAGCGATAGGAAGACCTGCTTGCATGAGAGTGGACTGGACTGTTTGACGATTATGCAGCTGGTAGGAAACTGCGTTAACGGCACTGATCTTTGTTCTTCCAATTTTCCCGCAGGGGATTGGGTGCACCGCGCCATTTGGCGCGCACCTTGGCCGGGTAGAGCTTCCATTTCTCCGGCGGAACATAGTTGGCCGAGCAATAGGTCTTGGCCCGGAACTCCACTACCTTGGGGCAGTCACCGCTCACATCGTGGATGGTGAGGAGGCCGCAGCCACCCACGCCTCGGTAGCGTTTTTCGATAACAACTCTATTCTTGTTTTTACCGGTATAGCTGATGCTTCCGTATATCAATGGATCGGTGAACGTGATGAAATGACCTTCGTCTTTCAGCTCGGCGTAGACATCTCCAGTCCGCTTAGCATGTAACTTTCTGACATCCTCTTCGGTCTGGACAAAATAGAACTGCTCCAGCGGAAGCAATCTGCTCTCAATGGTATCGCCACGATCGGTGACTTTGTACAAAATCAGCTCGCTTTGCTGCATTGCCATTTCGCACTCAACCGCAATGATA
>DATKNH010000129.1 GCA_035541455.1 Syntrophorhabdales bacterium | reverse complement strand
CGATACCGTAAGCGAGCTGCCCGAAGTACGAGTACGTCTTGACCTTGGGGTCAAAATCCCCGCTGATCGTGCTCGAGCTCCACCGGTCCTGGGAATAGAAATAACCGACCGATGCCGCCCACTTGCCCTGCTCCGCGTCCACAGGCCCGCCGAGGGGCTGGGCAGCGAAGGCCAATGTGGCGCAGAAGACAATACATAAAGCCAGACTCAACATAAGAGTTTTCTTCACAGCTACACCTCCTGTACAACATTTTTGTTTCGTACCAGTAACGAGACTTTGTCAGCGGTTCGTCCGTTTATGGAGCTTTGGTTCAGTAAGTCCCCCGTCCCGAGCTGGTACCCGTGCCTTTATAATGTTAAGCACATACAATGAAAGCGTCAAGAAGAAATTCTCTCTTCCGGAAACGCCACGGCTTTTGTTAAAGTGTCCCACTCTTCGCGGCGCAGGCAAAGAATGCATGCACTTGAAGGTAAGTTGGTCTACGCCGTACCTAGCTTCTTCTTTATGTCCTCCTTCAGCGCCTTCTTATCCGCCTTATTGAGATTCGTCAGCGGAATGCTGTCGATTATCTCCATGCGTTCCGGCATCTGGAGCACTGACGCGCCCACGCTCTTGAGATGCGTCTTCAACTCCTCAAACTCGATTTTTGCACCCGGCTTAAGTTGAACGTATGCGCATATTCTCTCACCCAGAGCCTTATCCGGCATGCCGATCACTGCGACATCGGCCACGGCAGCATGAGTCCGTATCAGCCGCTCAATGCCGCCTGCACTGATGGTCTCTCCGCCCCGCAGTATGGTGTCTTTGATCCTGCCCGTGATCCTTATGATGCCGGTTTCGTCTATCCTGGCCAAATCGCCGGTCTTGAAGAAACCGTCCTTGGTAAAATTCTTCTTATTCTCTTCGGCTGATTTCAGGTAACCGGTAAAAATTGTGGGGCCCTTGTAGACGATCTCTCCTTCTTTATTGGCGGGCAGCTCATTCTCGTACTGATCAATAACTTTCGCTTTGGTGTAGGGGCAATCCGGCCTGCCCACTGTGGTACAGATTGTGTCAATGTCATCACCAAGGCGTGTCATGGAGCTCATTCCCTCGGATGAACCAAAGGCATTCACGAATTTACAGTTGAGCTTTTCGTATACTGCCTTGACAAGTTCAGGAGTACTGGGCGCGCCTCCACAGTAAATCTTTTTGAGTGAACTCAGGTCGTACTGTTTCAAATTCTCCAGATTCACTATTCTCTGGGCAATTGCCGGCACTGTTGGAAAAGCAGTGACTTTCTCCCTCTGAATCACCGTGCAGATGTCAGCAGGATCGGTGGAATCGGCTAATACGTACTTCCCGTAGTTAAAAAAACTTCCCCCCAGCCCGACGTGCATCCCCTGGCTGTGGCTCACCGGCGCAACAGTCAGCAGCGTATCATTGCTGGTGACCTCCCATCTCTTCGCGTGATATTCAACATAGGTGATGTAGTCGTTGTGTGTCCGGGGCACCGCTTTAGGAAGCCCGGTCGTACCACCGGTGGGCAGGATCATGGAGACTTCCATAGGATCAGGCCGCCTCTCATCAAGGGCCTGCAGGTTTGATGGCGTCAATTGCGCCGATTCAATGAGGCTTTCAAGTGTCACAAACCGGCTTTTGTCTGCGGATCTTGCGGTTATCACGTGGCGCAGGCTCTTTGTTGCATCCGTTACCCCTTTAATGAGCGAGAGGAAGTCAATATTCTTGTAATTGTCAGGTACGATCCATGCAGTCGGGTTCGTGAGGCTGGCAAGGTAGTTGACCTCCGAAAGCCCGTGACGCGAAATGAGCAACACAGTGATAGCACCGATCTTCTGCAAAGCAAAAAATGAAATAACAAATTCGGTCCAGTTAGGGAGCTGCATCAGCACGAAGTCCTGAGACTTGATGCCCAACTGCATAAAGCCTATTGCAGCCCTGTCCGTTTTTTCCCGCAGCTCTTTGTAGGTAAAGCGAGTCGTGTCATCAACCAGCGCTTCTTTCCACGGGTAGATATCAGTTGCCTTGTCGAACATATCCCCCCAGGTGAGGCCTTGCCACCACCTCAGTCGATTGTATTTCTCGGCATCTTCTGCTTTATACGGTTCAAATCCTTCAACAGCCATGGTGTCCTCCTTATTCAATGTGCTTTTTTAGTGGAACGTGCGGGGCTCAGTAATGACGCAGTATGCATTCCACTCGTGTTATTTGCAGGGCATAATCCCTAAAGAAATTATTCTACGGGGTCTAGCCCTGTCAAGTTTTTTCTGTGACCGTACTATCTCCGCTACCAAATCTGTCGACAAGCAGTCTACCGGTGCTACAATTAAGGTAACTGATCATCGTAATGCTGGAATGCTCATCAACCGGCATAAGGAGTCACACATGATGAACATGGTCAAAAGGACAGTTTGCGCGTTCTTTCTTGTTCTGTTGGTGCTTTCCTCAACCGGTGCTGCAGACGAGACAAAGACGGGTATCGTTCTCCTGCACGGAAAGGACGGTATCCCGAGCCTGCTTTCGGGACTGGCAGATGCTCTTAAGAAAAACGGTTTCATTGTCACGGTGCCGGAGATGCCCTACTCCAGGTACCGCGGCTTCGATAAAGCATACGAGGACACGGTTTCCGAAATCGACAGAGCCATCGCAGAAATCAGGAGCAAAGGGGCCAAGCGTATCTTTATCGCAGGACATAGTCTGGGCGCTAACGTGGCGCTCTACTATGGCACAAAAGTGCAAGTCGATGGGATAGTGGCAGTCGCACCCGGCCACGCGCCGGAAGCGAAGAGATACGCATCAAGTGTGGGTGGGAGCGTGGAAACCGCGCGTAAGATGGTGAGCGAAGGCAATGGTGATAAGATCGGGATCTTTGATGATTACAACCAGGGGAAGAGGGAGACCAGAAAAGTCACTGCAAAAATTTATCTCAGCTACACTGACCCGCAGGGGCCCGCCGTAATGCCTACCAATGCGGCAGCCCTTAAGCCGGGGACCGCCCTTCTGTGGGTGGTCGGCACGCAGGACCCTATGTACCAGTCGGGCCCATCGTATGCCTTTGAAAAAGCGCCCCCCAACCAGAACAACAAATACGTCGTTGTCGACAGCAACCATATGAATACCCCTAATGTCGCAGCAGAGGAAATCGTCGCATGGCTTAAAGCCTTTAAAGGTTCAACCGAATAAAAAACTCTTGCATCAGGACCTTGAAAGACTTATGTTCAACTGGTAATGGGCAAACGGGGATTAGGCAAACACAGAATATTGGTCGTGGATGACGACGAGATGGTCGCCGAAATGGTCAGGCACATGCTGCGCCGTATCGGCTGTCTTTCGGTTGTTTGTACTCACCCTGTGAAGGCACTCAATCTTTTTTCCCGGGCTCCGGAAAGATTCGACGCGGTGATTGTGGATCAGATGATGCCCGATTTGCTTGGAACTCAGCTTGCAGCTCAAATGCTCCGCGTGAAAGATGATATAGCCGTTATTCTGATGACCGGGCAGGGGCACCTGATCACACTTGAAGAGGTCCGCGCAAGTGGAGTAAGGGCCACGCTCATCAAACCGGTTCTGAGGGACCGGCTTCAAGTTACTCTGAACCAAGTGCTGCGCTAAAAATTCACGCCAGAGATGTGAGCGCTTGCTCCAGGACCCCTTTAGCCGCGTCAACCTTGTAGCCATTCTTGCTCATAGGCTGTGCACCGTCCACACAGACGGCGCACGCGGCGGAAACGGCGCCTTTCAATTCCTTGCCTTTCAGGGCGGCTTCAGCTTTTGCACTTCTGAGCGGGAATGGTGCAACGCCTCCGAAGGCTATGCGGGCATCAGATAGTATCGTGCCTTTCGACGCGAGCGACACGGCAACGCTGACGATTGCAAAATCAAAGGCCTGCCTTTCCTTTAGCTTAAGAAAAACTCCTTTTCTTCCCTGCGACGATGCAGGGATTTCAACAGCGACCAGCATCTCTTGAGGAGCAAGCACATTCTCTCGGACTATCACTTTTTCCGGGGACACGTAGAATTTTTCCAACGGAACAGTACGTGAGCCCTTCGGACCGGCTATTTCGGCTTTCGCATCCAGCGCGATCAATGCAGGGGCCATATCCGAGGGGTAAACCATGGCGCAGATATCGCCTCCAATGATAGCGTGGTACTGGTTCTCTCCGTCGTGGGCATAGCAGTTTCCGCCCCCCTTGCGCAGGCATTCTGTGAAAAGCTTCCCGCGGAAGTACCAGCAGCGGGGACGCTGGCAGAGGTTACCTCCCAGAGTTCCAACATTCCTGATTTGCGGCACGGCCACCTGTTTTGCTGCCTGCACGAGAAGCGGGTACTTTGCCGCGACTACCTCGGACGAAATGATACTGGTGATCGTAACAGCAGCACCAATCCTCAAGCTCGTCTTCTGCTCTCTGATAATGGCCAGGTCTTTGATCCCTTTGATGTCGACCACGTGCTGAGGCAGCTTCATCTTCGGGCCTTCTATACGGTCTTTCATTAGGCCAAGGAGATCGCTTCCCCCCGCCAGAATAGCGGCCTTGTCCTGATATTTTGCAAGGAGATCCACAGCCTGTTGGACCGTGGTGGCCTTATAATAGTCGAATGGTTTCATCGTTCTCTCCTCCTCTAGCTCTTCGCTTTTTTAAGGCTCGCAAGCACCACACCCTTAGTAAGAGGGATCTCTGAAAAACGCACACCTATCGCGTTGTAGATCGCGTTCGTTATGGCAGGTGCCGGCACACTGTAAGGCGGTTCACCAACTCCCCTGGCCCCGAAGGGGCCAAAGGGGTCGACCGATTCAACGATCACGGGGGTTATCTCCGGGAAATCCTTGATGGTAAGTACCTTGTAATCAAGGTAGCTGGGGTTGATGCAGATTCCTGTGGCCCTGTCAGTAATCTGTTCCTCGGCCAGCGCAAAGCCCATGCCCTGGATTGCACCTCCCTCGATCTGGTTTTCTGTGGCCATCGCGTTAATCGCTCTCCCCAGATCATGCACTGCCACGAGTTTCAGCACTTTCACCGCGCCCGTCCTTGTGTCGACCTCCACCTCGGCAAAGTGCGCTGCAAACGAGTGAAAAATCATGTTCGTGGGAGCTATACCGACGCCTCTTCCCATTATTGGTCCAGGTGCCTTGGCTGCAATCTGATCCAGCGGGACACCTTTTTCGGAACCGCGCGCATAAACCGTGCCTTCGCTTATAACCAGATTCTTCTTGTCCGTCTTAAGCTCGGCCGCTGCAATATCGAGCAGCTGATTTTTCGCATCGGCCGCAGCCAGCCTTGTGCCGGTTCCGCCTGTGATCGTCTGGCGGCTCCCGGTAGTGCCGAACGTGTCTGTGGTCACATCAGTATCTGTCGCAGTGACGAAGACATTTTTCAGCGGCACGCCTAACTCCTCTGCCGCAATCATGGCCATTGTTCCCTTTTGTCCGCCGCCTATGTCTGATGTACCCGTAAATACGTTGATGGTCCCGTCGCTGTTGACGCGGACCATACCGGAACTCGGCCAGCCGGGGGCGATTGCCCCGTGGCGGCAGGCATGGATAGCCATGCCGATACCACTCTTTACAGGGCCTGCGCTCGACACGGGTTTCTTCCAACGCTCATTCCACTTGAATGTCTCGGCGCCCCGCTTGATGCACTCTTCCATGCCATTACTGCTGAAAGGAATTTTTCTGAACTGGTCACCGTCCTCCAGGCGCGCGTAGTTTTTCAACCTTAACTCAACCGGGTCCATTCCCAGTTTCTCTGCAATGATATCCATGTGGATCTCTTGAGGGAACGTGCCCTGCGGATGGCCCACGCACCGCATAAAGCCGCCTTCAGGCTTGTTGGTCGTCACAGAATAGCTCTCGCCCTTCATATTGGGGCACCGGTAGGTGGACATGATAACTTCCATCGTGCCTCCTGCCCCCTGAAAGTGAGCATACGCTCCCATGTCGGCAATGGCTTTCGCCTGCAAGGCAGTAAGAGTGCCGTCCCTCTTCACACCATATTTCAAGGAGAGAATCACCGGATAACGGTGGTGGCCTGCCGTAAAATTTTCCTCCCTGTCGAATTCTATTCTTGCAGGACGGCCTGTCTTCCGGGCAACCAGTGCCGCGAGCACGTTGTAACGCTCCGGCCCTGATCTGTCGCCGAAGCCGCCTCCCATAAAATCGCAGACCACACGGACTTTGCTCATAGGCATATTCAGGGCCTTTGCTACACCCCGCTGTACATCAAAAGAGTACTGCGTAGAATCCCAGAGTGTAAGCTTGCCGGCTTCCCATACTGCGACGCAGACGCGCGGTTCCCTGGTTGCATGCTGCAACATGTTGGTCCGGTAGGTGGCTTCGTAAACGAGATCAGCCTCGGTAAAACCCTTTTCGACATCCCCCCTGCTCACTACCGCAGGTTTTCCTCCTATCAAGTTCCCATCAGGGTAAAGTTTGGGCGCGTTCGGCTTCAGCGCCTCTTCAGGGTCGAGTACAAAGGGAAGCTTCTGGTATTCCACCTTGATGAGATCAAGCGCCTCGGTGGCCGTCTCCTCATCCTTTGCGGCCACTACCGCTATATCGTCACCCACGAATCGCGCCACATCTGTGAGGAGTGGCATTCCGATGTGCCACACGTACTCCGGCATCTCCTTGTGTGTGAGCACCAATGCCACACCCGGCAAGGCAGATGCCTTGGAGGTATCTATGCTCACGATGCGTGCATGAGGATATGGACTTCGGAGTACTTTACAATAAAGCATGCGAGGTAGGTAAAAATCTGAAGCATATTTTGCCCGGGCGGTTACCCGCTCGAATGCGTCTATCTTCGGTTGGCGTGTTCCGATGATCTTGAATTGCGAGCTCATGTGCCCCCCTCATGCCTTCTGTGAAACCGACATTACGGCCTTCACTATCTTGGGATAAGCGGCGCATCTGCAAATCGTCCCTGAAAGTGCTTCTTTCACTTCTGCCTCACTTGGCCGCGGGTTCTTGTCGAGCAGCGCCTTGGTGGAAATGATCATACCAGGAGTACAGAAGCCGCACTGAAGCGCATCCTCCTGTATGAATACGCTCTGAATGGGATGGAGCTTTTCGCCGTCAGATAATCCCTCTATCGTGGTAATCTTTCGTTTGTCAGCTTCAACCGCAAGGAGCGCGCAGGCATACACAGCCATGCCGTCCATGATGACAGTGCACGCCCCGCAACTACCACGGTTGCAGGAATTCTTCGTCCCTGTTAAACCAAGCTCCCTTCTCAGAACATCCAGCAGGGTCCAGTGCGTCTTGACAGCAACACGATAGCTCCGACCATTGATCTCCGTGGTGATCAGGGCATCACGGGTCCCCTTTGGAGGAGCCGCTGCTTCCGCCTCGCTGTGAGCGCCTCCTGTTGTGATCACGGCGGCAGCCACGGTACTCGCTCCCAGGCCTTTCAGGAAGTCACGACGTGTGACCTTCAGTTTGCCCGATTCTTTCTCCTCTTCACTGACAGGCTCGTGTTCCTTCTTGCCCATTTTTTCCCCCTTCACTGTGCTTGGGTTATCTCATGCTTGTCTATTATCTTTCTTGATTGAAACTCACCCCGAAAGCGCACGTTACTCTTTCTGCCATCCATGAATGGTGCAATGCGCGCAAGACCTTTGTCAAGAACAATTTACAAGCGACGCCACAGAGACTTGTCGCGCCGGGTTTTTTCGCTGCGCTTGCTTAACCGGAGGATGTATAGGATATTAGATAGCAAAAATAGCGGCCGGGGAGATCAGGCTATGGCGTTCAGCAGCGAGGAGAGGGAACGTAGAGACAAGATAATGAAGAAGATCATGGAGGCCAACGGGCTCAAGGCCTTGATCCTCTTCGGCGAAGTCAATGTGGGTAATGCATTGTACGGTGATCTCAGGTACTACGTCGACAATAAGAACGTGGCAAACAGGCAGGTGGCAGTGCTCTTTCCGGCAGCGCAACCGGTACTCTTTGTTGGCAGCCCCATTCAACAGCAGGCAGCGTCGCGCAGGTCTTCCATAAGGGATTGCCGCTCAAGCAATGATATGCTGGCTGAACTGACAGCGCTCCTGAAAGAACGCAATGCTGTGGCCGGCAAAGTTGGTGTTCACTTCGACGTGCTTCCTGTAACATGGCACAACCATCTGAAGCATGAACTCCCCGGAGTGGAATGGGTAGAAACTCACGAGGAGATCGAAGAGGCACGGTTTCACCATAGCGGTGAGGAAGCAGACCTTTTCAGAAAATGTGCACCCCTCGCTGACGGAGGATATGAAGCAGCACTCCGAACGATTCGTCCAGGGGCTACCGAATACCAGGTGGCCGCAGCCATCGAGGAGTATGCACGCGCACGGGGTGCGGAGCAGCACTTCACGCTCATAGGTTCAGGCCGCTTTGCTCCGGGTGACGCTAACGCTCTTTCGCTTCCCTATTCGCCTTCGCACCGCCGCATAGAGGCAGGTGACAGCGTGGTAATGGAGATTACACCGTGCCTCGAAGGTTACTGGACGCAATTGGTCCGCACGGTGAACGTCGGAACATCCAACCCCGAACTGGAAAAGCTCTATCGTGTTGCGCGCGACGCCATCAGGAAGGGCCTTGACGTCTTCAGACCCGGCAAGAGTGTGCGGGATCTCGCACTTGCTATTATCGGCTACGTTGAGAGTTGCGGCTTTATTCCCAGGCCCCCGTACGGTCATACGTGCGGTGTCGACCTGAACGAAGCGCGTGTTTCCCCACAGAACAGCCAGGTGTTGACAGCAGGGACAGCCGTTATCATCCATCCCACTGTTTTTACGCCGGATGGCAAGAACAGCTTCTTCTGGGGAGAGACATATCTTGTGACCGACGATGGTTATGAACGGATCAACCATGCAAGCGATGAACTGTTGACGGTGTAATTACAAATCGACAATGCGGGAGGTTATGGCATGAAGATAAAACATTTCTTCTGCAAGACGTTGCTGGCTCTTTCACTCGTAGCAGCTATTGTGGCGCTGGCGTCTCTGCACTCTTTTGCAGCAGGGTATCCGGATCACACTATTCAGCTCATCATCCCCAATGTTGCAGGGGCCGGAATGGACATCACGGGAAGGCTCCTCGCAGAAGAAATGGGGCAGATCCTGGGCCAGAAAATTATCGCGAATAACAAACCAGGCGCAGGAACGGTTCTGGGAGTCGAGGCAGGCGTCAGGGCGAAGAAGGACGGCTACACTCTGATCTATGCCAGCGCCGGTGCCCTCGTGTATGCACCTCTGGCAAACCCGGAGGTCGTCCGGTTTGATCCTGGGAAAGACCTGGAGCCGCTCGGTTTCTATTGCTTCTTGCCTACCGTTGTCGGGGTTAAAGCAGACGCTCCCTGGAAAACATTCACGCAGTTCATCGATTACGCAAAAAAGAATCCCGGCAAACTACGCGTAACGTCCATCGGCGTCGGCTCTCAGCCGCACTTCGTGATCGAGCTTATTCAGTCTCTTACCGGAGCCCAGTTCACGCACGTGCCTTTCGAGGGAGGGGAATCGGTGGTTACTGCTGTTCTGGGAGGACACGTGGAAGCAGCGGTCGATACGTATACTAAGCTGAAACCGCACGCGGAAGCAGGAAGATTAAGGATCCTGGTGATGGACCCGAAGAGAGCTTCTTCGCCTGAAATACCGACCATGAAGGAACTGGGCTACAAGCAGCCCCTGCCGGCAACCTGGTTCGGCATGTATGCGCCTGCGGGAATTCCGGACGAAGCAAAAAAGGTTCTCATTCCTGCTGTCGAAAAAGCAGTAAAGGCGACAAAGCCGAAGATCGAGGCAATGGGGATCACCTGTGAATACAAAACGCCTGCCGAACAGAGAAAGCTGAGAGACGACGATTACAGGGATATGGCTGAGTTGGCGTCAAAGATGGGCCTGCGCAAACCATAACATGGGGCTCACGTCGCCCCCTCTACGGGCCAAGCCCGTCGAGCCTCCCCCTCTCGCGAGCTCTCGCTCGCTACCCCTTCGGGGATACAGCATGGGGCTCGCGTCGCCCCTTTCATCGCAGCCGCAGGACATCGCACACGCCTTGCGCATTATATACTTGCTTAGCGCGGCAGCAAGACTACCGTAGCTTGGATAGAACAAACTGGTATACTCTGCCACGATTTGTGTTAAGCTAGGGTGGACAGACTGGAGCAAAAATCGTGGCGAGACGTAGTCCAACAGAGCCGCCATTCCTCCTGGTCAGCAAAGCTCTGGACCGGGAAAATAATATTCACAGTTTCAAATTTACAACAAAATATTTCCTCGAAACTTCCTCAACTGAAAGTGACTTTTTTAAACCTACTACAGGGGGCCCGTAATGCGATTACCTTATTTCGATTTCCTGGAGCCTGATACCCTGCAGGAAATGTTCGCGATGATGCAGCGGTACGGAAAGAAGGTACGGCTCCTGGCGGGAGGAACCGATATCATGCCGTTGATGAAGCTCGGCCTCATCACGCCCTCGTACCTCTTGGGACTCAAGAACCTGCCGCAGCTGAGGGGTATCAAGAGACAAGGGCAACATGTACGTATCGGAGCAATGACTACTCTGGCTGAAATCGCGACGTCAGGCTTCATCGAAAAGCATCTTCCTGCGGTTCACCAGGCAGCGCTCGCCGTGGCCGCGCCACCCATCCGTAACGTAGCAACGATCGGCGGAAATCTCTTTCAGGATTCCCGCTGCATCTTCTACAATCAATCGGGTACATGGCGTCTGGAACGTCAGGCGTGCCTTAAGGCGGGAGGCAAGGCGTGTCTGGCAGTGCCTGGAAGCAGAAAGTGCTTCAGCGTCTATCAAGGAGACCTGGCACCTGCGCTTATCGCGCATGATGCGAAGATCAGAATCGAGAAGAAACGGGGCAAACCGGAGGAGGTGGCTGTCCAGGAGCTGTTCACCGGACAGGGGCGTAATCCGGTGCAACGGGAAGCGGAGGAAATCGCAACAGAAGTAATCGTACCCATCCCGGGGAAGAAAGTGAGTTCCACCTATCAAAAACTGAGACTTCGCTCTGCAATGGATTATCCTTTGGTCGGCGCTGCTGCTTTCGTTTCTGCTGCCGGTAAGATTATCGAATCTGCCCGGATTGTCCTCTCCGCAGCAGGGCCCGCGCCCGTGGTCGTGCCTATCAACGGGATTGTCGTCGGTAGAAGGTCCTCGGAGGTTGACCTCGATAGCGTCGATCAATTGATTCCCAGGAATCTCCCGATTGTGAACAACGCCTTCATGCCTGCGTGGTATCGCAGGAAGATGCTTGCCGTTTTTGCGAAGAGGTCGATGAAAGCGGCCCTCGAGCGCCTGTAAAGGAGAACTCATGGAAAAAAAATCGAAGCGTCTCATCTCACTGATCGTAAATGGCCTCGAGTACGAGATCGCCACCTATCCGAACAGGACGCTCCTCGAAGTGCTGCGGGAGGACCTTTCCTTGAAGGGCGCCAAAGAGGCATGCGATGACGGCGTCTGCGGTACATGCACAGTCCTTATCGATGGGAAACCGGTTCGTTCCTGCCTACTCCTCGCGGTTGAAGCCCAGGGCAAGGCGATAACAACGATTGAAGGATTATCGAGCGGGGAAAAACTTCATCCCATTCAGCAGGCATTCCTCGATCACGGCGCGGTCCAATGCGGTTACTGTACTCCCGGCATGGTCTTAACCGCAAAGGCATTGCTCGACGAAAAACCGAAGCCGACGGGAGAGGAGATTCAAATCGCGCTCTCCGGCAATTTGTGCCGCTGCACGGGATACAACAAGATCGTGAAGGCGATTGCTTCGGTGAGCGTGCAGAAACCAGGGGGTCATTAACATGGAAGAGCTTTCTTATGTCGGGAAATCGATAACGCGCAAGGACGGGCCGACAAAGGTGACGGGACGCGCCGAATATACGGTCGATGTGTCGCTCCCCGGGATGCTGTATGGAAAGGTATTGAGAAGTCCGCATCCACACGCGCGCATCCTTTCAATAGATACGACGCGCGCAGAAAGACTCCGCGGCGTAAAAGCCATCGTTACGGCTAAAGATTCGCTCAAGATCAGGCACGGTTTTGTGGAAACCCCTCGATACCCCGCGGATCAGTACCCGATAGCAGTCGACAAGGTCTGCCACGTTGGCGAAGAGGTCGCAGGAGTAGCGGCCATTGACGAGCCTACAGCCGAGGAAGCGCTTTCCCTGATAAAGGTTGAATACGAAGTGTTGCCGGCAGTCTTCACGCCGGAAGAGGCGATGAAGCTCAACGCGCCGGAGATTCACCCGTCTCATCCAAAGGTGCAGGAGCCCTACAAGAACATAGGCGGGCTGACACGCACAGGGTGGGGTGATGTCGACCAGGCGTTTGAAGAGGCCTATCTCGTCAGGGAAGACCGGTTTGTCACCCATCTGCGCACTCACGCCTACATGGAGCCGCAGGCAATCGTTGCGAGCTACGACTATTCAGGAAAACTCGACGTTTGGGTTTCGAGCATGGGCACGTTCCTCAAGCGGGCCAAGCTGGCCAATACTCTTGGTCTTCCGTTTGGGAATGTCCGTGTCCACAAAACGTATGTGGGCGGAGCGTTCGGTGGCAAGATCGATCTCTTCAGTCACGAATACATAGCCTCGCTCCTGTCGATGAAATGTCATAGCCCGGTAAGAATCGTTTACAGCAGGGAAGAAGTTTTCAAAGGCGCCCGTCACGGTCAGCCCCTGATTGTGGAGTTGAAGACGGGGGTGGCGAGAGATGGAACGATCCTCGGACAGCAGGTGCGGACGATCAATGATAGTGGCGCGTACAGAGGTAGCGGTGTGGTTGTGATCTTCCTTGCCTGGGGCTTTCTGATGACTCCCTACAGAATACCGAACCTCAAGTACGAGGGGTACTCTGTCTATACGAACAATCTTGTCCGTTGCCCGCAGAGGGGCCATGGTGCTCCTGCTGTGCGGTTTGCCGTCGAATCGCAATTCGACATGATCGCCGAGCAACTGAACCTGGACCCTGCAGAGATGAGGCTCAGGAACGCACGGCGACCCGGAGAGATACTTCCCAACGAAGATAGTGTGAAGAACTTCGGCCTGGTGCGCTGCCTGGAAGAGGTGGCCCGCCGGACTAATTTCGTGGAGAAACACAAGAAGGCAGTTGAAGAACGATCGAACGGGTCAAAGATAAAGCGTGGCATTGGCATCGGTACCTGTGCATACTTCGGGGGCTCCCTGGTCTATCCGAATAGCTCGTCGGTCATAGTAAAGTTGACTGATGACGGGAGCGTGTTGTTGATCACGGGAGCAGTGGATATGGGACAGGGAGCGGAAACAGTACTGAGCCAGATCGTGGCTGAAGAAATGTCAGTCCCTGTGGAGGATATCCAGGTCTACGCTGCCGATACAGAGACAACCTGCGTCGACATCGGTTCGTGGATCAGCGGCCTGACGTGGGTTACCGGAAACGCAGCCAAAAAGGCAGCAGAGAGCGCGATGAGAAAACTCCTGCAAGCTGCCGCGGAAGAGCTCGATACCGATCCCGGCGAGCTGGTGGCCAGGAATAAGGAAATTTTTGCAAGGCGGGCGCCCGACAAGAAGATCTCTTACCGGCAGGCGATTGCAGCAAGCATCGCAAAGAAGAGGGGAGACTCGATCATCGGGGAGGGCCACTTCAGAACCATGAAGGATGAGCCGGCCCATCCCAGCCTGGCGACAACGAAGGGAAGATGGTCGGAGAACTACTCATCCTATGCGCAGGTAGCGGAGGTCGAAATAGACACGGAGACAGGCGCGATGAAAATACTCAAGGTGACCACCGCACATGACTGTGGCTTTCCGTTCAACCCTGTGCTCGTTGAAGGACAGATCGATGGGCAGGTCTCGATGGGTCAAGGTCACGCACTCTACGAGGAAGTGGTGTCAGACAAGGGAGCGGTGATCAACCCTTCCTTCCTGGAGTACCGCATTCCCTGCTCCCTTGACATGGTCGAGACCGACTACGTTGATGTGATCACGGAAGAGTACAAGAAGGGCAGTCACTACGACACAAAGGAAGTGGGAGAAGGTTACGTGGCTGGCACCATCGCGGCATGCGCAAACGCCCTGTACAACGCAACAGGGGTCCGGTTGAACCAGACGCCATTCTATCCTCACAGAATTATCGAGAAACTGGAACAGATAAAGAACAAAGAAAGCGGGTAGAAGCCTGAGGCCAATTCATGCAGATAAAAGGGGAGAAACTATGGGGGACTTACTTGAAGATTTTCTGACGATTACAACCAAGATCCTCAACGCTATCGGCGGCACGGCTCTGACATTCATGATGCTGTTGACGGTTGCCGATGTAATCATGCGCGCTTTTGGTCACCCTCTCGTCGGCACCTACGAGATCGTGGGCTTGTCACTGGCTCTCGTGATCGGCATCACTATTCCCAAGGTCTCGTTCGACCGGTGCCACGTCAACATGGAAATTGTATTGGAAAGAGTGGCGAAGGGGAATAGAGATATACTTAACACATTCACTCGGCTGATCTGCTTCCTTCTCTTCATTGGCATAGGATACAACCTCTTCGTCGTCGCGAACGAGTTCCGAAGGTCGGGCGAGGTCTCTCCGACCATACAACTGCCTGCCTATCCTCTAGCCTATGCTGTCGGGTTCTGCTGTTTCATTGAATGCCTCGTTTTTGTCCTGCAGATAATCAAAATATGGAGGGGTGAATATGAATGAGACGTTCGCAGGCATCACACTCCTCTTCCTGCTGCTCCTGCTTTTTGCAACCGGCATTGAACTGGCGTTTGCGATGGCTGTTATCGGGTTCATCGGTTTCGCATATCTCAAGGGTTTTTGGATCGCGCTCAATCTGATCGGCAGGGACGTCTTTGATGTTATAACCAATTATGGGTACACGGTCTTCCCGCTCTTCATTCTCATGGGGCAGGTCGGCTACCATGCCGGCGTAGCCAAAAGGCTCTACGATTCCGCTCACAAGTTCGTGGGCCACATTCCCGGAGGGCTGGCAATAGCGACAGTTCTGGGAGGGAGTGGCTTTAAGGCGATCTGCGGCTCGGCGACGGCAACGACTGCAACGTTTGCCAGCGTGGCGATGCCGGAAATGGAGCGTTACGGATACGATCAAAGACTATCGACAGGAACGGTTGCCACGGTGGGCACTCTTGGCTGTCTCATACCTCCCAGCGTTGTGCTTATCCTTTATGGCATCATCACAGAACAATCCATTGGAAAACTCTTTCTTGCAGGCATAGTGCCCGCAGCCATTATCGCCCTCCTGTTCATCGGAGTCATTTACGGATGGGTAAAGATCAATCCGAAAGTCGCTCCGGTGTCTGACCGCTTTTCCTGGAAGGCAAGAATCCGGACATTGCCGGACGCTGCCTGGGTGCTGGTGATCTTTGTCATCATGATCGGGGGGATCATGACAGGGTTTTTCACGCCGACAGAAGCGGGATCGGTCGGTGCTTTTTCTGTCCTTCTCCTTTCGCTTTTCAGGAAGGATATGACTTTCAAGAAGTATGCAACCTCTCTCACCGAATCAATCCGCACTGCAGGCATGTTTCTTATGCTCATCTCCGGTTCGGTGATCCTCGGTCATTTTATCGCTGTCACCAATATGCCTCAGAAGATAGCCGTGTATCTCTCTGCACTGAACGTTAACCGCTATGTTATCCTGTTCCTCATCTGCCTCGTTTACGAGTTGGGTGGTTCCTTCATAGAGGACCTTGCCTTCATGATCCTGGCCACTCCGATGTTTTACCCGACCGTGCTTAAGCTCGGCTTTGACCCTATCTGGTTCGGGATTCTCGTCTGTGTGGTCATAATGGTCGGTATGATCATTCCGCCGGTTGCCATATGTATCTTTGTTGTTAAGAACATTACCAAAGTGCCGATGGGAACCATTTACAAGGGTGCGGCTCCATTTCTGATATCCCTGTTCGTGGTCTGGGGCCTTCTTTTTATTTTTCCCGAACTGGCCCTGTGGCTTCCCTCGGTGTTTTTCAAATGAGAAACGTCTCTATGGAAATACACAATAACAAATCAGGGGAGGTAATCATGGGAACTGTAGGCAGGAAGGCATTGGTCTTCGCGGTCGCAATTACACTGGTCTTTTCGTCGTACGTCGGCGCCCAGCAGATTAAGCTTTCGTTTGCGAACTACATGCCGATTCTACACATCAATGTGCCGCTTATGCAGAAATTCTGCGACGACGTTAACAAGAAGACAGGAGGAAAGGTGGAAGTAACTCAATACCCTGCCGGGACGCTCTTAACCGCACCCAAGATGGCAGCAGGTGTCGCGTCTGGTATTGCTGATATCGGCCTTGCTCACTGTTCCTATTCGAGGGGGCGTTTCCCGGTCATGGAGCTCACTGAACTGCCCATTGGTTGTCCGAGCAGCTTTGTCTGGACGCACGTCAACAATGACTTCTACAACAAGTTCAAACCGAAAGAGTGGGAGGCATACCACCCCTTAATGTTCAGCGCCAGCCCGCCGTCGACTATCCAGACTTTGAGCAAACCTGTGAAAACGCTGGAAGACCTTAAGGGCATGAAAATCAGGGGCACGGGCAGGAGCGGGGAGGCTGTCAAGGCGCTGGGAGCCACCGTTGTGCCGATAGAAATGGTCGACATGTACGAATCACTGAGAAGAGGGGTCATAGACGGCAACATGGGACCTTTCGAGCAGCTGAAAAGCTTCAGGACCGGCGAGGTCCTGAAGTATCATACGTCCGCGTACCAGGCAGGGCCCGGCTACACATTCTACGTGATCTTCAACAGGGACAAATGGAACGGGCTTCCGGAGGATGTGAAGAAAGTTTTCACCGATCTGTCCGCTGAATATATCGACATGTGGGCGATCGAATGGAATAAGACTGATATCGACGGAAGAGAATTTTTCCTGTCAAAGGGCGGACAGATCGTGCCGATCAGCGACGCCGAAATGGCACGATGGTCTAAGGCTGTAGAGCCGCTCTTCAGCGAGTATAAGCAGGAGATGGTGTCGAAGAGAGGCTTTAAGGCTTCCGAAGTCGATTCATGGATGGGCTACATAAAGGAACGCATCACGTATTGGATAGGTCAGGAAAAGGCGAGGAAAATACCGACAGCCTACAAATACTAGCGAACAGGTGTCTTCAAGAACATTCTGCGGTGACAAGAGGGAACATCACGCTCGGGCAATGTGAGCTGGAGCCGGACGGATCAACATGCGGGGAGGTCTTATGGTAAAGATGTGGAGGCCGGATCTGGAGACGCTGGAGAGGGAAGATTTTAAAAAAAGACAATTGAAACTTTTCAGAAAGCGGATGAAATATGTTATCGAGAAGAGCCCCTTCTACAGAAGAAAATTTAAAGAGGCAGGCGTGGCACCGCAAGACATTAAGAGTATCAACGATATCCAAAAGGTCCCCTTCACGACCAAGGCCGAACTGCTGAAATCACAAGAAGAGCATCCCATCTTCGGTGACTTCCCCTGCTTGCCGCCTGAAGCGGCCTGCCGCGTTTTCCAGACATCAGGTACGACCGGCACACCGCTGAAGGTCCCGGTAAGCAAGAAGGACTGGTTCAAGAACTATTTTGAACAATTCAGCTACTATATTTATGCGTACGGCGTTGACAGCAAGGACGTCGCCTTTTTCCCGTTTGTCTACGGTCTTTTTGTGGCTTGGTGGGGCATGCAGGCGGCCATGGAACAGCATGGCATCACCATTGTTCCCGGTGGGGGTCAGTCGTCAGAAGTGAGGCTGAAGAGTATCGTAGATTGGGGCGCGACCGTTGTCTGTGGCACGCCTACATATATTATTTACCTGGGGGAGCTTGCCCAGAAGATGGGCATCGATCTGCCCAATTCCGAGGTGAGGATCGTGGTGACAGCCGGTGAGCCCGGCGCGCAAGTCCCGGCAACAAAGAGCCTCGTCGAGAGACTCTGGGGAGCGAAGAATTATGATGACATAGGGAGTACCGAGATCACAAATTTCGGATTCGAGTGTGTCGCGCAACAGGGGACACACTTGAACGAAGCGATGTTTCTGCCTGAGTCGCTCGATAAGGACACGGGGAAGCCCGTCGGGCAGGGTGAAGTGGGCGAGTTGGTCCTCTCCAATCTTTGTTGTGAGACGGCGCCTCTGTTGCGGTACAAGACAGGAGACCTGGTGAAGTTTAATTACGACAGATGTGAGTGCGGGAGAACGTTTCTCAGAATGATTGGCGGTGTTATCGGAAGGGCCGATGATATGTTTCACTTCGGCGGAGTCAATATCTTTCCATCCGCGATCGAGAATTTCGTGAGGCAGGTGCCTGAATTCTCGAACGAGTACCAGCTGGTCGTCCCACGCCAGGGATCAGGCAAAAAACTGAAGATCAGGGTCGAGCCGGCTGCGGCTGATATGTCCGGCGACCGACTTCAAAGAGCTGTGAAGATGTTGCTTGACAGCATCGCCTATAATGTCAAAATAACGCCTGATGTGGAAGTGACTGAGATAGGCAGCCTTCCACGGTTCGAGGGAAAGGCGAGACGCATTGTGAAAGCAGACTGACATTTCTTCGGCCGCCGGCAGAATCTTATTTTCGAATTGCCGGTATCTGCTTATAATGAAAGAAACTACCCGGTGAGATACAGGGGATAAGGAGGTGTCCTATGAGGAACAAGCTTATCTTCGTGAGTGATCTGCACCTGAATGATGAGTTCAGCTTCTCTCCCAGCGGCAATGGTTATATGCATGCATACACATGGATGAATAGAAATATTCCCACTGCCGCATCGTTTCTTACCTGGCTGAAGAGTCGGGAGGATGTTGCGGAACTTGTCATCCTCGGGGACCTGCTGGACGGCTGGGTCTGTCCCATGCAGCACCCACCGACAAGAGATTTCATGGATATACTTGCTGCGCACGATAACGCCCTGGTGATCGATGCACTGAGGGGTCTTTGCCAGGAAACGAGCGCGATCGAAGTCTCCTATGTACGGGGAAACCATGACATGCTGTTGAGCGATATCTTCACTCCTCAAAACGGTTTCGAGCACCTCGACTTCATCGCCCTGGCATCGGGTATGGACCTCTACCAGAAAGAGAATGTCCTCTTTGCCGAGCACGGAAGCCGCTTCTGCCTGTTCAATGCTCCCGACACATGGAGCCACCCGGGCAGCCACCTGCCAGAGGGGTTCTTCATGGCGCGAGTGGCGGCCGATTATGCCGCGCAGGTAGGCACATTTCCTGATTTGGTCGCCACCCTTCAAAATGTCGTCAGAGAGGGCATAGGGGGAACGCTGCCGAAAGACTTTTTTGATGAGATACGCAGAAAGACTCCAGGCACGGGCAACACATTTCTCATGAACGGGCTGGACGGGTTCTCGCCAGACCCCACCTACCTGGACATACTGAGAGACTACGCGGGCATTTACGAAGAGTGGAATAAACGTCAGGACACGATCCCTCGCGAGGTCGCACCGCTCGGGGATCTTGGCACACTGCTATTTGCGGCTTCCTGGATCTTCGTCACCGGGAAGCCCTATGCACCAAGGATCCTCATTTTCGGACATACTCATACCTACGGCTTTCACCCGTTCCGTCCTGTCCTCGGTGCGTCAGTTCTGGGGTGCAGAGAATATAAGCATATCTATGCGAACACGGGTACGTGGGTCGATGGGAAGACCTGCACCTATGTCGAGGTGGAGCCGGATGCAGCAGGGGAAATATACTTCGTGAGGGGGTTCAGTTTTGAAAACGCCGGGCATCAAACGCTGCTTGACGAAGGCTGCGTAAGGGCATAACGGGAAACGGGTTCTCCGGCATATGCGAGCCCGAGCAGTCGCTGCCGCCCCCAAGGAGGGCGGCCTTATCACCGTGGCGCTCCAGCAGGGAAACCGCCTGTGATACCGTGTTCACCTTGTAATACGTAAAGCTCTTCCTCAGTTTCTCCCTTTGTCCTTATCCCTTGCGCTTCTCTATCCCATCGAGGACCGATCGGATATTGACCGGAATCTCGGTGAAACGCACGCCGATGGCATTGTGGATCGCATTGGCAATGGCCGGCGCAGGCACGCCGTATGGCGGTTCCCCGCAACCCTTCGCGCCGAACGGTCCCACAGGATCATCAGGCTCCACGATTATCGGCTCCACAAAGGGCACGTCCAGGATAGACGGAACCTTGAAATCGACCATATTGGAGTTGACGCAGATGCCCGTAGGAGCGTCCATATACTGTCTTTCGAGCATACCGTAACCTATACCCATAACAGCCCCGCCCTGGATCTGGTTCTCGACCCCGATGCGGCTTATCGCACGGCCCACATCATGCGCCGCAACGAGACGCAGTACCTTCACCTTACCCGTGCGCATGTCCACTTCCACTTCGACGAAGTGAACGCCGAAGGTATGCGTAGCAATGCCCTGCGGTGCTTTGGGAGAACCCCGTCCGACGATGGTTGCGCCGCTTTTTGAAACGATCTCCTTGTAGGGAACGGATCTGTTCTCGCTCCTGATAAAGAGGGCGCCATCCCGAATCTCCAGATCGTCTCTCTTCTTTTTCAGCACATCGGCTGCCGCATCGAGCAACTGATTTTTGACATCCCGCGCAGCGGCCACAACGGCGAGGCCCACAGATGGTGTTCCGCGACTGCCCCCTGCGGTTCCTGTGTCGGTGGTCGAGTCAGTGTCGCCGGTCGTTACCTGCACTGCGTCATAAGGCACACCCAACTCTTCGGCGGCAATTATTCCCATGGCCGTCTTCTGCCCGCCTCCTGTATCGTTGAGCCCGTTCATCAGCTCTATGGTGCCATCCTGATCCATTTTGATAACAGCGGACATGGGCCCGAAGATCGACCCGTGTCTGCATGACTGAAAGGCAACGCCGACGCCCTTTCTCACAGGACCAGAGCCTGAGCCCGGTGTTTTCCATTTGGTTTTCCAGCCGAACTGTTCGGACGCCAGCCTGGCGCACTCATCCATACCGCAGCTTGTAAAGGGAATCTTCCTGTCCTGATCGCCATCCTCTTTTCGCGCGTAATTCTTAAGCCGAAACTCAAAGGGGTCCATGCCCAGTTTTTCTGCGAGCCGGTCCATGTGGACTTCCTGCGGGAACATGCCGGTCGGATGGCCGACACATCGCATCTGGCCGGCTTCAGGTTTGTTCGTAAATACATTGTAGCCTTCCAGCATGACATTGGGACATCTGTAAACGCCCTTCGGAACTTCGAGAGAATTATAGGCGAAGTCCATGTGGTAATAGGCGCCAAGATCAGCGTAGAGCCGCACATGCATCGCAGTCAACGTGCCGTCTTTCTTCGCGCCGTACTTCATATACCATGTCGTCGGATACCGATGGTGTGTGGCGAGAAAGTTCTCTTCCCGCGTGAACTCCAGTTTGACCGGCCGCCCTGTCTTCTTCGCCAGAAGTGCACAGATGACATGCTGCCTCTCCACCCTGCCCTTGTCGCCGAAATCGCCTCCTATAAACGGGGTCAGAACCCTGATCTGATTGACCTTGATGTTGAGAGCCTCTGCAAGATCGTTCCGAAGGCCGAAGGGCCCTTTGCCACCGTCCCAGAGAGTCAGCTTCTTTCCGTTCCAGGCTGCTACAGTCACCCTCGGCTCCAAGGTAACGTGCTGAATCATGTGGGTCTGATATTTCCCCTCGAAGATAACGTCCGCCTGTTTAAATCCCTCCTCGAGATTGCCGCGCACGAGGGTGTCAATCTTTTCGCGTATCACATTCCCGTCAGGATAGATGCGTGGCGCTCCCGATTTTGCCGCCTCTTCGGCATCGAGCACGAATGGAAGAACCTCGAAGTCAATCTTAATCAATTCCAGCGCATTCTCCGCGGTCTCCTCATCCACGGCTGCCACGGCGAGGATCTCATCACCCACATAACGGGGCGTGCTCGCGAGGACAGGCATCCGAACGAAAGGAGGATTGGGCCTGCTATGAATTGCGAAGTCCGGCACTTCCTGCGGCGTCAGAATCGCCTTGACACCGGCCAGCGCCTGGGCTTTCGCCGCATCGATCCTCACAATCCTTGCGTGGGGATGGGGGCTACGCGTGACTTTTACGTACAGCATTCCCGGCAGATAGACATCAGATGCATACTTCGCCTCCCCTGTCAGCCGTTCAAAGGAATCCACGCGCTCCACTCGTTTTCCGACGACTTTGAATTCGCCTGCCATCACGCGCCTGCCGAAATTTTTTTGGCCGCACTCAAAACCGATTCGATGATTTTCGGATAAGCGCCGCATCGGCAGAGATTGCCGGCCATGGCCATGCGTACCTCATCTGCTGTGGGGTTCGCGTTTTTATCGAGCAGCGCCTTAGCGGCCATCATCTGCCCCGAGGTACAGAAACCGCACTGGTACCCTCCCTGCTCGGAGAAAGCCTTCTGGATGGGATGGAGCTTCTCTCCTTCCCTCAAGCCTTCGACGGTAGCGATCTTCTTGCCATCCATGCCGATCGCGAGGAGAGAGCATGCATAAACTGCTTTTCCATCCACGATTACCGTGCAGGCGCCGCAATTCCCGTGGTCGCAGGCCTTCTTGGTTCCGGTGAGATCGAGCTCCCGTCGCAATACATCGAGCAGGGTCCAATTTGACTTCACTTTCACGCGATAGGCTCTGTCGTTGACATTGAGGGTGATGAGCGCTTCCTTGACTCCCGAAGGCAATGCAGCTTCGGCTTCGGGAAGAGATTGTCCCGGAAACGTGGTAATGGTCGCCGCTACCGCAGTCGTCGCCATTCCTTTTAGGAAGTCGCGACGGGAGACTCTCATGGAGCTTTTTTTCTGCTTTGCTTCTTCTGCCGATGCTTTTCGTTCTTCATCCATACGTCATCTCCTGCACATGGTCTCGAAGCTTACAGTTTATCTAACCTGACAAAAACCATCAAGAACTATCTCAAGACGCAAATGGGCAGACTCTGTACGCCTGCATAGCAAATGTTGGGAAGCGCCACCAGGCGCAGCGCCCAAGGTCAGGCTGGCACGAGTTCGAGTGGAAACACGAGGAGAGGCCTTACGCTTCTAAAGGCTTAAAGCGGGCCGGAACCGGGAATACGTCCCCCGCTCTCGTAGACGAAGGCTACTTGTTTGCAGGAATAGATTCCTCCTTCAGACTTGGAGGGTTTGCCTTCGTCACGGAAGAGGCTTTCATTTCCCCGTTTTTTTCGATGTACCATACGGTAACAGGATCGCCCAGTTTGACCTCGTGCACAGACTTATAAGGTTTCCACGCGGTCATAGACACGTCGAAGGTCATTTCGCCGTTCCTGCCGTTGACGACAATGCCCTTTGCGGTCGCGTCAACCAGAACGATGGTACCTACATATTGCATCGACTTTGGTGTTTGGGCCTTCTTCGCGGGCGTGGAACGTGTTGGCGTCGTCACAGCCTGGGCAAACACGCCCATCGCAAAGACCAGGCTCATCACCAGCACAACAACGACAAGCAGTACCTTCTTCATAGTGGTGTCACCGCCTTTTTATTTTTGACCCGAGATTCCCCATAGCCTTTTAATATAAGTCCGGCTATCAATTTACGCTACAGGCTTCGCCATCCACGGCATGTCGTGGCCCGGTTCTGAGATCGCGTGGGTAATAAGGTGAATGAGATGGAACATTGACGCTGATGAGGCGGGCAAAGGCTTTCGGCCTCATCAGCCTGTTTGCTCACAACGTCCCGGGATGTTATTCCACGTAAGGTGGTTCACCCTGGATAGAATGCACCAGGTCGAGCGCCTTGGTAACCTGTTCCCTGGTACCCCTGAACACGATCCAGACGCCGCCTTCTGCACCACCGATACCGCCAGCGCTGCACTGGAACGCCGTTGCTCCGGTGAGGACGTTAATGGCCTCGAGCTCCGTGACGATCTCGCCAGTCAGGAGCCACATGGACGGGAGCATATTGAGGGATTCCACCGGCTCTCGCATCTTCAAGACGTGTAGCGCCTCTTAGAGAGTCAGCGAGATTAGCTCCTTTGAGTATTCACGCTCTCTTTGTTTACGCCGAGTTTTTCTTCGAGCGCCTTTATTCCCTGCAGCATGATGTCGGCCTCGTCGTTCGTGGTTGCCTCGAAGGGAACGCCGCTCTTTTTGACCAGGTTGCTCATTCTCTCTGCGAGATAGCTCATGGTGGAAGATATGTAGACCGGAAAGTACCAGAAGTAGCCCAACGCCAGCACCAGGCAGATAGCGCCTATCATGGCCATGCCCTGCATAAAGCGGGTGGCGTCACGGGTTGCCTGCTGGCTTTTGCGCACGACCGCCTCCATGTTCACGTCGTAGATGCCCCTGATGGATTCTCTCACCCGTTCAGTGGCCGGCAGAAAATCGCGGATATAAGCGGAAGGCTCGGCAGGGCCTTCTCTGAGCTGGACGGACAGTTTGAGAAAGGACGCATACTCCTGGGTAAGCGCTTCGACATACTCTTTCTCGTGCACTTCGGTTATGTTGTTGCGTTCCAGCTTGAGGTTCTCCTCGAACAACTTCTTCCCTGACTCGAAGAGTCGTGCGTAGTGCTCGGACGTGCGCGAGGTGTACATAGCAACGGTAACCGACGTTTTGATGTCTTCGAGACCGGCGACCATATTCCGGGCATAGACGAGCGAGTCGTAGTTGTCCTTCAGGATTCTTTCGGATTCCTGGCCCAGGGTGCCTACATAGTAGGAACAAAAAGCGGCGAGCGCGAAGATAATGAAGAACAGAAAGCCTAAGCCCGACGTGAGTTTTGTCTTTAGTTTCATACTTTCCTCCTGAACGAGCTTACGGATCGCCTCGGGACATCACGTGGCCGCCGATCAGGCGCCTAAGTTCCATCTCATTATAACAAACGACATTTAAGAGGTACAGTAGCTGGTGTGCGGCACCCGTTCTAATCATTGCCATGTGCAATGGCGGAAGTGGAATACGGTACTATTGGCCAGGGAAATACACGATTCGCCAGCAAGCGAGAGAGACCGTGCAAGCGGCTTGGGCAGTTCTCTTGACCTTACCGCTTCGGAAGGTTTTTGACAAGCTCCGCGATGAGTGCATCGCCGTCATGCGGCTCTTTGAGGCCCACGACACCCACCACGTATTGACCGGACTGCGCCAGCACCACGCCCTTGTAAAGCGGATCCATCGCGTGCAGGATGTTGCCCCCCTTATCCCTCGCCAGTGCAGGCGTGACCTTTGATTCCTTCAGGTACTTTTCGTAGTCGGTGAAGACCTGCGCGGCTGCCTTTTCAGACCCTGCCAGCATCAGCACTGACTTTGCCCGCGCCTTTTCGATCGTCACCTCTCCGGTAAAGCCTTTTCCGAAAAAGCCGTGACCCAGCAGCCCTGAGGCATAATACTTTTCAGTCAGAGGTACAGCTTCCGGCACCTTGAGGAATTGGAGCTCGCGAGGTTTTTCCTTGCTGTCAGCTATATTGCGCGAGACTGCCTCAGCGCAGGAGCGAAAGATGAAGCCTCCCTCTGTGACCGAACCTGAAGCCTCGATCTGGACAAAATAACGGTCCTGGTAGAACATGAGTTGCGATTCGTCTGCAAAACCTTCAGCACCGATTCTTACCTGTTCCAACGCGGGGGTACGATAATTAGAGTAGATACCGAAAGCCTCGAGGAGCGATCCCATCTCAAAAATATTGGTCACTATCCCGGTATCAGCGCTTCCCGGCTTCAAGTACATCACCGTTGCAGCCTTACGGAAGCCGTAGGGCATGTACAGTTCGGCCTCGCCGTCGATGTACTTGTAGAGGTTGTCCGGCGTGTACGTTGTCACCTTGCCGTCCATGGCCCAGCCCTGCACACATTCCTCGGGAAGAATATCGTCAATTGTTTTTTCAGCTGCAAACAGAGACGAAAAAGTGAATAACAGCACAGCCGTAACAACCGGTGCGCAGCGCAATAACCTTATCATCCGAATCAGATGTGTCATGCGTATCATGCAAACATACTCTGAGCCTGGCGCATTTTTTTTGCGATATTCAGGCCGTTGACACACAGAGCCACGCAGTCCTCGCACGAGGAACAGAGAGACGACCTCGGAGCTTCGTCGAATGTCGCTTTTGCCAGCGCAAACTCCTTATACCCCTCGGCATACATGAGTGCACGGTTAATCACGCTGATGGCCACCCCGTTGGGACATGTGCCTTCGCACTCCCCGCACAACCTGCAATAGTACGGTGCGATCGCCTGCGCATACTGACGGATCACGCGCACATCTCTATCTGTGAGCTTTGCCTGCATTGCAGGGAACATCTGTTTTACCTGGTCTACGGTCCTCATCCCCGGGATGGCGCACGTCACGTTCGTGTCCTGCAGAACCCATTTCAGATTGGCTGCGGCCTGCTCCGGAGTCATGGCCTTGACCTCCTCCCTTGTCTTGTAGCCGCCCATCTGAATCTTCATGGCGATCGCACCGATTCCTGCCGTTTTAGCCCTGGCCATAGCTTGCTTCACCGAAGGATCAGAGTTGAAGTTGTATTGCACAAGCACCGTGTCGAAGAACTTGTCAGGATCGTCTACTACCGCATTGATGACCTCTGCCATGTTGGTATGGGTGCTCACACCGAAGAAGCGGACCTTGCCCTGTTCCCTGGCCTTGGTGTAGGCCGCGCGCGCCTCGGGATTCAACACCTGCTTCGCATTCTCAAGGCCGTGAAGTTGGATCACGTCGATGTGGTCGGTCTTGAGCTGGGCAAGACTCGTCTCGATATCCTTCATGATCTCGTCCCTGGTGGTCGATTCCCTGCGTGTCTTCGTGGCCACGTACACTTTGTCACGTATGCCGTCAAGCGCCTTTGAGACAATATCTTCGCTTCTTCCGTTCAGGTAGCGGCGTGCCGTATCCACGTAATTGATTCCCATGTCAAAGCCTGCCCGTATGACTTCATACTCGGGCGTGAGCATCGCGCCGAAACTGAGCGTAGTGACCTTGAGCCCGGTCCGGCCCAACGTGCGATAGACAGGCGCCGGCGCCGCTTCGGCTGCGCTGAGGAGGTTTCCCATGCCTGTTAAACCGATGGTGGCAGCTCCTGCCATCCCGATCCTCAGGAAATCGCGTCTGTTGATTGCTGCATCATCCCTTTTTGTCATAGCTCTCCTCCGGCAGCTCTCGTTGTCTTCCCGGCTGTGTCAGCAATAATATACCTCCCTACCGCCATAATCAAGAGCTTGTGATGACGCGTGCCTCTGCGGGACACGGCGGACGCCGCCGTACCGTTCTTTGATTAGCTTTCATTCACTTGACAACAGAAAGGTTCGGCTTTATACTGTCGCCTTATGCAGTACTCGACAACCATTTTCGGCTACTTTTATTTTTGGTACAGGATCCTGCACCCCGGGTGTCCTTTACCCTAGATGGTAATCAAGGGCCGTGGGTGCAGAACCCGCGGCCCTTTCAGTTTGTGAGGCCGTGGGAAACATCCACGGCCTTTTTTATTAGGCGCGATATGCGGCTTAACCTACCGGAGGAGAGATCATGAAGAATTTGAGACTGGCCTCATTGAACGGCGAAGGCAGGACAGTAGTCCGCGTGGAAGGCATACCCATAGGAGAGGGATTTACGGTAATTGCCGGACCGTGCAGCGTGGAAACCGAACGGCAAACAATAGAAACCGCCCACGCGGTCAAGAAAGCAGGAGGCCACCTCTTGCGCGGAGGTGCCTTTAAGCCGCGCAGTTCGCCCTACGCATTCCAGGGTCTTGGCTTAAAGGCTCTCAAGATCCTCAGAAAGGCGAAGGGAGAAACCGGGCTTCCCATTGTGACCGAGGTCATTGATGCGCGAGACGTTTTCTGGGTAAGTGAATACGCTGACATGCTCCAGATAGGCGCGAGGAACATGCAGAACTTTTCCCTTCTCAAGGAAGTGGGAAGATCGCACAAACCCGTGCTTTTAAAGAGGGGCATGAACTCAACCCTGGAAGAACTGCTCAACTGCGCGGAGTACATCCTGAGCGAGGGGAATCCTCACGTCGTTCTCTGCGAGAGAGGCATTCGCACGTTTGAAAGTTACACGAGGAACACTCTCGACTTGACTGCCGTACCCGCACTGAAGGAGTTGACGCATCTCCCGGTTATCGTTGATCCCTCCCATGCAACCGGAAGAGTCTCTCTCATTCCTCCGCTGAGTCTCGCGTCGGTGGCGGCAGGAGCAGACGGCATCATTGTCGAGGTACATAATAATCCCGAGGAGGCTCTCTGCGACAAGGAGCAGGCTTTAACGCCTCGGGAGTTTTCGGATATGATGCGACGGGTCAGCGCCCTTCATCGTTTCATGGATTCGATGGGTACCATCGATTCAACGGAGGTCATGGCGGCAGGGCAATGAGGTCACTACAGATTGCAGGCACCTCAGGTCAATCAACCGTCATGGTCGGGGAACCCTTGGAACACCTCACCTCTTATTGCGGCAGAGCAAAAAAGGTTATCGTGACGGACACTACAGTACGTGCTCTTTACGGGAACCTGTTCCCGCCGTGCGAGGTAATAGAAACAGGTATTGGCGAGCGTTCCAAAACGCTGGCGACTGTAGAGAAGATGTACGAGACTTTCCTTCGAGCCGAGATTGATCGTTCCTCTCTCGTTCTGGCAATTGGCGGCGGGCTCGTCTGCGATGTGGCGGGATACGCCGCATCAACGTATCTGCGAGGGCTCCGGTTCGGCTTCGTGCCCACGACCCTTCTGGCCCAGGTAGATGCCAGCGTCGGAGGGAAAAACGGGGTTAATTTCAAGAACTACAAGAACCTCGTCGGCACCTTCACTCAGCCCTCGTTCGTGCTCTGCGACTTCTCTCTGCTCAAAACTCTTTCCGGTCCTGAACTGAGGAACGGCTTTGCCGAAGCGATTAAGACCGCCGCGATCGGCGATGCAAATCTCTTTTCATTTTTCGAAGCAGCGTGGATGGAGGCTCTATCGCTCGATCACGGAGTAATCGAACGCATCGTCTACGATTCCCTTTCAGTCAAAACCAGAATCGTATCGCTCGACGAGAAGGAGAAAGGGGAACGAAGGAAACTCAATTTCGGCCACACCATCGGACACGCGCTCGAAAGCCTCGGCCGCCTGCGGCACGGAGAAGGCGTGAGCATAGGTATGGTGGCTGCAGCCACGCTCTCTGCTCGCCGTGGCCTCATCCCGGAAAGCGACGTGGAGAGACTCAGGACGCTTCTTGAGAGGTTCGGGCTTCCTGTGACAGCGCATGTGGATGCAACCGCGGTGCGAGAAGCCCTGAGGAAAGACAAGAAGAGGGAGAACGAAGAGATTCACTTTGTCCTGCTTGACGGGATAGGCCGCGCGAGAGTCGCGCCCGTAAAAGTCAGTGAACTCGATGGGATGCTCCATGATTTGTGTTAGTCTCGCAGAAGACTCGGTGGCTTCATGCATGTCGGCCCTGAAAAGACTCGATTGCGCCGAGATACGCATCGACGTGATACGTCCCACGCTCGACGAGGTACGCTCACTCTTTTCACAACCGAAAACGCTGATCGCGACATGCAGGGCGAGGGCACACCCGGACAAGGATCGCAAGAAGCTCCTTATAGCCGCTATCGAAGCAGGGGCGGCCTTCGTCGACGTAGAGATTGAATCGGAAAGAAACTACAGGGAAGAGATTATCGCCAAAGCCAAGGCATACAATTGTCGCGTGATCGTATCCTTTCACGACCACGCGGGCACACCCGGAAGACACGTGCTTGACAGGATTGTCGATTCCTGCTTTGAGGCCGGCGCCGACATTGCGAAGATTGCGTGCACTGTCCGGTTACCTGAAGAGAGCGCACGGCTCCTCGGTCTTTTGGATGATAGCAGAAAAATAGTGGTTATCGGCATAGGAGACGAGGGAAGAATAACCAGGATTGCCACACCCTTTCTCGGAAGCCCTCTTACGTTCGCATCGCTTGCGAAGGGCAAGGAAACAGCAGAAGGCCAGATAGACAATGAGACGCTGGCCACGTTGGTGGCACAACTAAGAAAAGTGATATTGAGTAGTTGACGAGACAGAAACATGGGTAACATTTACGCAGTAGCTGGCAACCCTATATTGGCCAGCAGAAGTCCGCGGATGTTCAATGCGGCGTTCAGGGAACTCTCCCTGGACGCGGTGTACACCCGCCTTGCCGTGACCACAGCGGAAGAAGTGATTACGACCGCCCGCGAGGCAGGCATCGATGGTCTCAACATTACCTCGCCGTTCAAGGCTGACGTCATACCTTTCCTCGACGAAGTGGAAGAGGTTGCGGCAAAGATACGTTCGGTTAACACTGTAGTACAACAAGCTGGTAAGTTTTTCGGGTACACAACAGACCCTGCAGGTGTCCTGGGGGCGCTCAAGGAAACCTCCTTTGAGCCTGCAGGAAAGAAAACGGTCGTGCTCGGCGCCGGGGGTGCGGGCAGAGCGGCTGCTCTCGCCCTTCTTTCAGCAGGCGCTGAGGTTGTGCTGGTGAATCGTTCTCTTGAGAAAGCTGAAGAAGCTGCCGGCGTCCTGCGATGCAGCGTTCTTCCCTTTGAACGCGCGGAAGAGGCGCTCAAAGGTTCCCACCTGCTCATCTCGACTATCTCGTCCGAGCAGCGCGTCATCGAGCCTGGCCTGCTTTCAAGAGAGCTCACCGTGCTCGATGCCAACTACTCCCGTCCAACCGCACTCCTCCAGGATGCACAGCGTGCCGGCTGTAATGTGGTTGATGGTCGCCTCTGGCTCCTGCATCAGGCTCTCCCCGCGTTCGGGTATTTCACGGGTGAAACGGCCCCTCTTGAAACGATGCGCAAGGCGTTAATGAAAAAGACATGGCCCGTGCACCGGAATATAGCACTGATAGGCCTGAGCGGGTCAGGAAAATCGACTGTTGCGACAGAGTTGGCGGCGCTCACTGGTATGAGCGTGATCGATATCGATAGCATGGTGGAGGAAAAAGCAGCCCGGTCGATCGCGGAGCTTTTCGAGAAGGAGGGAGAGGAGACTTTCAGGAACATGGAGCGCACCGAGGTGCAGAAGCTCTGGAATATTTCACACGCGGTGGTCGCATGCGGAGGAGGCGCAATATTGACGAAGCGAAATATACAAACGATAAGAAGCACCTCGGTGCCTGTCTGGCTGTGGGCAAGCCCAAAGACATTGTTGACCAGAATCGCTGACACCGGTAGCAGACCACTTCTGCATGGTGAGGACCCGCTGGCTCGCATCGAGAAACAGCTCGGAGAACGCCGATTTTTTTACGCGTCTACGGCCGATCTCCTGATCAGTACAGAAGGAGAAAGACCTGATGAGATTGCCGGGAGGATATGGAGTGAAATTCATAAAACCCTCAGCAGTTAAGGGGCGCGTGGCCGCGCCTCCCTCAAAAAGTATGATGGGAAGGGCTCTCGCAGCAGCCCTGCTCGCAAACGGAACCTCGCGCATCTACAACCCCTCCTTCTGCGACGACGCGATGTCCGCCCTCGGTATCATTAAAGCTCTCGGCGCCAGAATAGAAGCAAGAGAAGGAGTTCTGGCAATCCATGGTACCGGCAAACAGGCTCTTATCGCGAAAGGGACTGTGCTCGATTGCGGCGAATCAGGGCTCTGTATGCGTATGTTCACTCCCATTGCCGCTCTGCAGGACAAAGAGATTACGCTCCTGGCTTCAGGATCACTTGGCAAAAGACCGATGGACATGGTGGAAGAGCTTTTGCCCCTGGGCGCCTCGTGTACAACCGATCACGGTCATGCACCCATCAAAGTCAGAGGGCCGATGAAGGGAGGACACGTCAGCATCAACGGTGCCGTAAGTTCGCAGCTCTTGACAGGCCTCCTTATGGCCCTGCCCTTCTGCGAACAAGATTCTCTCATGAAGGTCACCCATCTGAAGAGCTCACCCTATGTGCAGATGACCATAGGTCTTCTCGAAAAGTTCGGCATACGCATTGAGCATGATGCACGCTTCGAGGAATTCTTTGTGAAGGGGAATCAGGTTTTCCTGTCATCCGATTACATTGTGGAGGGCGACTGGTCTGGTGCCTCTTTTCTCCTGGTAGCAGGGGCCCTAACAGGCAGCGTAACTGTGACAGGCCTCGATCTCAGGTCTTTTCAGGCAGACCGCGCCATCCTTCAGATCCTGACAGGAGCGGGTGCATCTGTGCAACCGGAAAAGGATCGCATCACAGTCAGAAAAGGATTCCTCAATGCTTTCGAATGTGATGCCACGGATTGCCCTGACCTTTTTCCTCCGCTCGTTGCGCTTGCAAGCGGATGCGAAGGGAAAAGTGTTATCCACGGACTTCACCGGCTGAAGCACAAGGAAAGTGACAGAGCAGCAGCGCTGGCATCAGAGTTTCAAAAACTCGGCATCTCTATCAGAATGATGGGCAATGCACTGGAGGTGCAGGGAGGAAATGTGAGGGAGGCTATGGTGGACGCGCATAACGACCACAGGATTGCCATGTCGTGCGCAGTGGCAGCGCTGCGCGCAGATGGGCGTGTGGGTGTAAACGGCGAGGAGTCCGTAGCAAAGTCTTACCCGGATTTCTTCTCTGACCTGGAGAGCATCAGGGAGGCACCATGAATACCTTCGGCAGGCTGTTCAGCGTGAGTATCCTGGGCGAATCCCATGGAAAGTGCGTCGGAGTTCTCATTGACGGCTGTTCGGCAGGACTCGACCTGGAGGCTGGAGACTTCACGATCGACCTCGAACGGAGAAGGAGCGGAAGACCGGGCACAACCGCGCGGCGAGAGGATGACATCCCCTCGATTATGACCGGATTCTTCAATGGCAAAACGACGGGCGCGCCTCTTCTTATCCTCATTGAAAACAAGGACGTTGACTCTGATGCTTACGAGCAGATAAGAACAAGGCCGAGACCCGGCCATGCTGACCTTGTTGCCTTTCAAAAATTCGGCGGGTTCAACGACTATCGAGGTGGAGGAACTTTCTCGGGTAGGCTGACAGCAGCGCTTGTCGCGGCCGGCGTAGTCGCAAAAAAACTCCTGAGTCCACTCAGCATACAGGCACAGCTCGTCGAAGTAGGAGGCTCGACAAAGATAGAGTCTGCGATCGAAGATGCTATCCGGGCCGGAGACTCTATCGGAGGCATCGTCCAGTGCAAAATCGAAGGCGTGCCTGCGGGCCTGGGAGAGCCTTTTTTCGACTCGGTCGAATCTCTTCTCAGCCACCTCATCTTTTCGATACCGGGCATCAAGGGCATAGAGTTCGGAACGGGTTTTGCGTGCAGCACCATGACGGGAAGTCATTACAACGATGCGATACTTACCGCAGCCGGCAAAACGAGAACAAACAACGCGGGAGGTGTCAGCGGAGGGATCAGTAACGGAAACGAAATTCTGCTCCGCGTTGCTGTCAAACCCACGTCCAGCATTTCCAAGGCTCAGCAGACGATAGACGTGGAGACAGGGTTACAGCAGGAATTGACCATCAGCGGGCGCCACGATGCCTGCATCGCACTCAGGGTGCCCGTTATCGTGGAAGCAGCCTGTGCCATCGTCATTGCCGACTTGATGATGATCGAACAAAAAATACCACGAGTACTGCGGAGGTAATCTCATGGATCTCAGCGAGATACGGAAAGCTATAGATGCCACGGACTATGAAATCGTAAAACTCCTCAACCGCAGAATGGAGTATGCGTTGAGATTGAGAAGGCTCAAGAAAGGCGTGGTCGATTCTGACCGCGAACGGGAGGTAATCGAACATGTCCGGAGATACTCTCACAATGTCACCGATCCTGAATTTACAGAGAGGCTCTACACGACCATCATTGCAGAGAGCAGGCGCATCCAGGAAAAGGAACTATCCATCATCGGGTTTCAGGGGGAACACGGAGCCTATAGCGAGGTCGCGGCCCACGCCTATGCTCCAGCCCTCGCGTCGATACCATGTGGTTCATTCCATGATGTATTCAGGTTCGTGGAAACCGGGCAGCTTGATTTCGGCATAGTGCCGGTGGAGAATTCTCTCGAAGGGGCCATTACCGAGGTAAACGACCTGCTGATCGATTCCGATCTTAAAATAGTCGGGGAGGCCACCATACCGGTGCACCATTGTCTCCTCGCGTTGCCCGAGCAGGATTACCGCGAAATCAGGGCTGTCTATTCGCATCCCCAGGCCCTGGGACAGTGTCGGGCTTTTATTTCGAGACACAAACTGGAGGCACGCCCGTTTTACGACACAGCAGGTGCTGCCGCCATGCTGCGAGAGCAGAAACCCGCCGCAACCGGGGTAATCGCGAGCGGACTTTGCGCTGAGCTCTACAACCTGGAGATTTTGAAGGAAAACGTTGAGGATCACACTTCGAACAGGACGAGGTTTATAGTGCTCGCGCGGGAAACTCTTCCCGAAGAAGGAAACAAGTGCTCTGTTCTCTTTTCAGTAATGCACCGGCCGGGTGAACTTTTCGCCGTTCTCAAGACGCTCTCCGACAGAGGGATCAACATGACACGGATAGAGTCCAGACCTCTTCGTGATGATCCGGGCGGTTACGCCTTTTTTCTTGACTTCGAAGGTTCAGACAGAGACCCCAGGGTCGTGGAAACTCTTGATGAAATCAGGAACCGGTCCAAAACGTTCAAACTGCTCGGCTGTTACCCGCGAAGCCGTAAGGAGTGAGCAGTGCGCAGCAAGACCAGTTCGCGTCCAAAAAGAATTGTTATTCTGGGTGCAGGCCGCATGGGTTCGTGGCTTGCACGGGAACTCTCCCGCAACAACGAGGTTGCGGTTTACGACAGCGACGAGGGAAAACAAACCGGCCTGAAAAGTGTGGTGCACTTGAGTCACCCCGGAACCATCAAAGGGTTTCGGCCTGAAATTCTTATTAATGCCGTGAGCCTTCGACAGACGCTATCCGCATTTGAGAAGACTGTGCCCTATCTCAAGAGAGATTGTATTCTCTGTGACGTCGCCTCTGTCAAAGGAGAGATCGCGGAGTATTACGAGAGAATCCCCTTCAGATTCGCTTCAATCCATCCGATGTTCGGCCCCACGTTTACAGACATGAAAACCCTCAGCGAAGAGAATGGCATCATCATCACCGATTCGTGCAGTGAGGGGCGGGATTTCTTTCAGAACTTCTTCCGGCATCTCAAGGTGCATATCTTTGAGTACTCCTTTAAGGAGCACGACAGGATGATGGCTTATTCGCTTGCCATGCCATTTGCCGCCTCAATGATCTTCGCCGCCTGCGTCAACACTGCAACAGTTCCGGGAACGACCTTTAAACGTCACCTGAGTATCGCCCGCAATCTTCTATCGGAGGACGATCAACTGCTGTCGGAGATACTCTTCAATCCCCATTGCCTTTCCCAACTTGACCGGATAACGTCCCGCCTCGAATTTCTGAAACATATTATAAAAGGGCAGGATTATGAAGAGATTGTTCGCTTCTTCAAAGGATTGCGGGAGAACGTAGGTGAGCAGAGTGAGAACAGTTCATATCCTTGACAACTACCAGTCGTTTCACTAAACTCGTTTGCAAATCATCGCATCGTATCGAATACTGAAGGAAAGCTTAAGACAGCTCACCCTGGAAGTGTTTGGAGGTCATCGTGGAAACAGAACACTTAAAATGTGATGTCCTGTGCGTAGGAGGCGGCATCGGCGGGTTGATGGCAGCCATCCGGGCCAGCGAACTTGGAGCAAAAGTGATTGTTGCCGAGAAAGGCAACGTGCTGCACAGCGGCAAGGGGGGTGGTGGCTGCGATCACTACCTCTGCTACATACCGGAAGTGCACGGCTCCTCCATCGACACCTACATCGAGGAAATGCTGCAGACCCAGCAACTGCACAACTTCCAGACCCTCGGGATGAAAAGGATTCGAGCTCACATTGCAAGAACCTTCGATATAGTCAAACTGTGGGACAGCTGGGGTATCCCGACCAAACAAGATGGGAAGTACCATTTTGCGGGCCATGCGTTTCCTGGTGGGCTGCGCTGTCTCCTGAAGTATGAAGGACGGAGGCAAAAGCCAGTATTAACCGAGCAGGCCAAAAAACGGAAGGTTCAGATCGTCAACCGGGTCATGGTTTTTGATTTGCTGGGAAAGGGTGGCGTGGGGGGTGCGGTCGGCATCGATGCGCGAACAGGCAAAATCTTCACGTTCGAAACAGGTGCCGTTATCATCGGCACAGGAGCCGTCGCTAGGCTCTTTCCCGCGATTACGCCTGCATGGCTCAATAATAACGCGACAAGACCGAGTCTCACCGGAGACGGCCGCCTCATGGCCTATCGGGCAGGAGCGGAACTGCAGGACGTAGAAATGAGAATGCTTCACGTGGGCCCTAAATATTTTGCGCGGTTCGGCCAGGCAACGTGGGTGGGAGTTTTCAGAGACCCGCACGGGAAACCGATCGGGCCTTTCGTAACGCGGCCCGAGGGCCTCTACGGCGATATCACCCCTGAGGTAAACAAGGCGCTCTTTCATGATTACTGGACATCAGGGCGCGGCCCCGTCTACATGGACGGCAGAGGCATTTCAGACGACGATTACCGGGACATGGTGCACTGGTTCGCTCACGAGGGCCTCACGCCCGTCTCTGAGCACATGAAAGAAGAGGGAATAGATCAGAGAAAACATCCGGTCGAATTCATGACGTACGACCATGGCTGTCAGGGACGGATCGTTACCAACGAAAACGGAGAGACGTCACTGAAAGGCCTTTATGCCATAGGTGAGGAACTGGCGCCGGGAGTGTCCAACGCATCCGTGTTTGGATGGATCTGCGGGGAAAACGCAGTGAACTATATAAAGAGCGGCCATCGGCCGGATGTGAGCGGCATGAGAGAGCAGGCTCAACAGAAAGCGGCTCTCGTAGGAAGTATACTGGCAAGAAAGGATGGTGCGGACTGGAGAGAAGTGAATATCGCCCTTCAGCAGATCATGCAGGATTACGCCGGCTGGCTCCGATCTGAAGCTTTACTCGAAGCCGGCTCTGCACATCTGGCTCGCTTGAAGAAGAAGACGTATCAGATCATACGTGCCGGCAACCAGCACGAAGTCATGCGATGCCTCGAAGTCTTGAATCTCATCGAACTGGGTGAACTGGTGTTCACAGGCGCCCTGGAAAGGCGTGAGACGAGAGGGAACCACGTGCGTCTCGACTACCCGCTGACAAACCCCAGGATGAACAAGCAGGTCCAGATCCAGAAAAGAATAGATGGAAAACCGGTCACCGAATGGAGAGCCGAAGCCAGATAGGAGGTCAAGCAAGTATGCCGCCCGTCATAGATGAGAAAAAGTGTATCCGTTGTGGAAAGTGCGTCGACACATGCCCCGAGGACGTTTACTTCGGATCGAAAAAGAAGCATGTCCCACAGGTGACTTACCCGCAGGAATGTGCCTATTGTAACGGGTGCGTGGAAGAATGTCCTGTAGAAGGCACCATACGTCTCAGGATTCCATTACCTATGATGCTTCTCTACAAGCAGGCGGAGTGAGTAGGGAACGCAAAGCTTACCTTGGTATTATTCTCAGCCTTCCCAGGATTTCCTTCCTGCAGGCATGAGGAAAAGAAGGGGAATCGAAGTCAGGAACAGCAAGCCGACAGCAACAAAGATGACGGTGAAGCCGCGGACGTTATCAGAACTCACGTGAAGTATAATCGTAAGCAGAGAAACACCGACCGCGGCACCGACATTCCTGAACATATTTCTCAGCGCAACGATCGTCGCCACCTTCTCGGGCATCAATTCTATACAGGCATTGTTGGCAGCAGGAAATACAACTCCTGCGCCCATCCCGTTCAGCAACAACAGGAACGCGAGCGTCTCTATGGTTCCCAATCCGAAAAATGGCGCCTCCCTCAGGAATAGCCCGGGCGCGAGAAGAATCGTCGTCAGGGACATCAGACCAAAGCCAAGTACCATTGGCCACCGGTAGCCCCACTTCTTCAAAAGAAAGCTCGTGACAGCCGCTGCCACGGCCATGGCAAAAGAGCGAGGGGTCAGGATCATACCGCTCATGAGAGTAGAAAGCTTATGAACCGAAACCGCGTAAAGCGGTACGAATGAAAAAGCACCAATGGTGCTGATGCCTATAATCAGATTTGAAACGTTGGCCGCCACAAAGGGCGTCGACTGGAGCAAAGCAATGTCAAGGATGGGCGCCGAAGCCTTCCTCTCCTGGCGGATGAAATGAATCGACAAAAAAATGCCGATGAGGATCAGGAATACGGAAAGTAGTAACGTCAGCATGGAGAAGTTTTCAGCGAGGAGATTCAGCCCGAACATAAGAAAGAGCAGCGAACCGCTCATAAGGGCGGCACCGATAAGATCGACACGAGAGCGGACAAGAACCCTCGACTCCTTGAGCAGCAGCATGCAGGCGCCCATCAGGGCCATTCCAATCGGCACGTTGATATAAAAGATGTAACGCCAGGAGTATCGGCTCACGATCCAACCCCCCAGGTTCGGCCCTATAACAGCTCCGATGCTGAAGATACTGGAAAAAAGCCCGATTGCAGCCTCACGATTCTCGGGGAAGTTGTCGCTGACAATCCCTGAAGCGGTAGGAAGAAAGCAGGCGCCCCCGACGCCCTGCACGAATCTGAACGCGATCAACGCGTGGATACTGGGTGCAAGACCGCAGGCAAAGGAACTGCCGGTGAAAAGAGCCAGCGAGATGAGGAAGACCTTTTTACGGCCGAAACTGTCAACCAGGTTTCCCGCCAACGGCATGGTTATCGTAACCGCAATGAAAAAGATTGAGAGCGTCCACGCCGACCAAAGGACATTGGTATGCAGATCCCTCGTGAAATCAGGAAACGCGACTGCTACTACCGTGCCGTCGATCGCGTACATGAACAAGCTGAAGCCTGCGGTGAAAAAAATAAGATAACGACGCATGCAGTTGCAATGTAGTAAATTGGAGTGTGCGGGTCAATAGCAAATTTGAAGATTCCACCCTTCCCACGCCCCGACGCCCAGGCGGCGCGGCTTCACTCGAGGAGATCAAAGCTCCTTTTTTGTTGCGCACGCCGCTCACATTATGCATAATACCAGGCAGAGAAGATAGCAAGGGGAGGACGAGTATGCGAAAGACGGCAGTCATTGTTTATACCATTGCGATGCTGGTTTTTTTGTCCGGAAGCCTGGTCGAAGTCCGCTGGGCTTTGGCGGATTACCCCGACCGGACTATTACTCTGGTCGTGCCCTATCCTCCGGGAGGCGTGACCGACCTGGGTGCGCGTGCGTTCGCGGAGGCAATGGAGAAACAGCTCAAGAAGTCTGTAGTGGTGGTCAACAGGGCAGGCGGTTCAACGACGATGGGTGGAAACGTCGTGGCCACCGCCAAACCCGACGGATACACTCTGGGCTACTTTCCACCTGCGGCGAGCATCCCGGAGGTATATACCTATTTCTATGAGGCGCCTTACGCGAGCAAGGATTTAAGACCTGTCTGCCGGGTTGCGACGGCCGTGGGCGCCATAGTGGTCAAAGGTGATTCACCCATTAACGGTCTTAAAGATCTCGTCCAGTATGTGCGCAAGAATCCCGGGACAAAGTGGGGCATCAACACCAAGACATCGCCCAGCTACATTATTACGAGAGCTATTGCGAAAAATGAGAACCTCAACATCATCGATGTCGCCTTCGACGGCGACGTCAAGATTGTGCCTGCCATTCTCGGCGGCCATATTCCCGTCGGATCCCCTACCTACCCTTCAGTCAAATCTCTTGTGGACGCGAAACAACTCAAACTGGTAGTCCTCCTTGTAGAGAAACGAGCCGATTTCATGCCGGCGAACGTGCCTATCATCGTTGAGTTCGGTTACAAGATTCCCCCGGGTATGGCAAACTCGGTATTCGCACCAAAAGGCACGCCGGACGACATCGTGAAAAAGATAAATGACGCGGCCGCAAAGGTTTCACAGGATTCCGCGTTTCGCGCGAAGCTGATGGAATTGGGCATTCTGCCTTCCTTTGAAGAAACAAAATCCTTCGAAGTCTCGACCGAGAGGGAAAAGAAGGAACTGCAGGTCTTCTTCAAGGAAGAAGGGCTGGTTAAGTAAGAAAGCCAACCGCATCGTTTCAGGTATAGGCATTACCAATCCGTTGGGTGACCCCAACCTTTCACGCGAGGATGAGAAGGCGCTACGCGGGAACGTAGTGCTTGCCGCTCTGAAGGCTCTGGCGTCAACACCCAACGAAACCAATACTTCTCAGTAAGGAGATGTGCCATGCAGGACCTGACAACCGAAAGTTTTGAACCGGAAGTAATCAAGTCAGACCTCCCCGTGCTTGTAGATTTCTGGGGGCCGCAGTGAGTATCCTGCCTTAAGGCTATGCCTCAGGTGGAGGCACTCGGCACCACGTATACGGGCAAGGTTAAGATGACGAAGGTGGAAGCTCCGAAAAACAGGCGCCTCTGCCTCCAACTGAAGGTGATGTCCCTGCCGACCTATCTCTTGTTCAAAGACGGCAAGGAGGTGGAACGGCTCTCAGGCAATGTGTCCGTGGAATCCATTGAGGAGTCAATCAAGAAACTGCTATAGCGCAGTCTTCTAAGGCAGGGAGGTATCCAATCATGGCTGTTGTTGTCAAAGAGTGTTCTTATATTCTTGTCCACGTTCCCAGTTTCGTTCGATACGGCTCAAAGCCGATCCGCGACATAGCATTAAACGGCGGCACGGGAGGTGCGCTGGAAAAGGATATCTACGCCCATGTGCGAAGCTTCGAGGAGGCTATTGCCTATCCTCCGAATCAGGTGTATATCGGTAACCTGCACCCGGACCGGCTTAACGACATTCCTCAGCCCTGGTACCAACATCCGGTCAAAGATGCCCGCAGGATAGGTCCGTTCGGCGAGATACAGCCCGAAGAAGAGTTCTACGGCTGGCTCAAGTGCGCCGACGATTTTGATCTGGTCTGGTTTACACCGGAGTTTGCGGAAAAAACCAAACAGGTGATGTCCCGCCAGTCCTTCCTCACGGAGAACACCGCGAAGAAAATCGGTGACGGCGTGCCGTATGAGAAGATCATAGAGCGTATCGAGAAGGATGAGGCCCTGCCTCTTTACTCCGGCGGAGCCATTGTTGGTCTCGTCAGGCGGGACCATGACGCCGACGATACCCTCAAGGCCCATGTGCTCATGGAAAACCTGCTCGGCAAAGCTTCGGGAGCGCTTGCCATGTTCCATCTCTTCAAGCGGGCCGGCATCGAGCCTTCGCAGGTGGACTTTATCCTGAGTTGTTCGGAGGACGCGGTCGGGGATCGGTACAACCGGGGCGGCGGGAGCCTCTCGAAAGCCATCGGCGAGATGTGCCGCTGCGTTAATGCGAGCGGGCACGACGTGAAGGCGTTCTGCGCTGCACCGATCCACGCCCTTGTGGACGCGGCAAGCCAGGTCGAGGCAGGGGTATTTGACCGGGTTGTTGTCATCGGCGGCGGCTGCCTGGCGAAGATCGGCATGAAGTACCACGGTCACCTCAAGCATAACATGCCCGTACTGGAAGACGTGCTCGGCGGTCTTGCCATACTCATCACAAAGGATGACGGCGTGAATCCCGTCATTCGGCTGGATGCTGTGGGCAAGCACAACATAGGCGCTGCATCGAGCCAGCAGGACATCATGACCTCCCTCATTGTAAAGCCTCTCGAGAAAGTAGGCATGAAGATGATGGAGATCGACCGGTATGCCACCGAGATGCATAACCCGGAGGTCACCCTGCCCGCGGGCAGCGGCAACACGCCTCTCACCAACTACAAGATCATGGGCGCGCTTGCCGCGATCCGAAAGGAGATCGACAAGTCGGGGATCGATGCCTTTGTCAAAGAACGGGGTATGCCCGGCTTCTCCCCCACACAGGGGCATATCCCTGCAGCAGTGCCGTTCTTGGGACATGCCCTCGAGGAAATGCGGCAGGGACGTATGAAACACGCCATGTTCGTGGCAAAGGGAAGTCTCTTTCTAGGCAGGATGTCACAGCTTTCGGACGGGCTCTCGTTCCTTCTGCAGGCAAACCCGGCGCGACGCTAGTTCTACGAAGGGTTTGAGACAAGGGATGGGGCACGGAGCGTAGAAGGATATTTGCCTTGAGCTTGCAATGCGCAACGTGTAATGTATAGCGTGCAAGGGTATCACAAAGGAGGTCATCATGCTTAGAGGTAAGCGAGTTATCATCGTCGGCGAGCGGGACGGCGTACCCGGTCCTGCGATTGCAAAATGTGTGGAGGCCGCAGGCGGCACAATCGCCTTCATGACAACGGAATGCTTTGTCTGAACCGCCGCAGGCACGCTTGACTTGGAAAGTCAGGCTCAGATCAAGAAGATCGTCGAACAGCAGGGCAAAGACGATGTGGTCGTGCTTCTCGGCGCGAGTGACATCGAGGGTGCAGAAATCGCAGCCGAAACCCTCACCGTGGGAGATCCCAGCTATGCGGGGCCCCTGGCCGGAGTCTCCCTGGGGTTGCCGATTTACCATATCTTGGAACCTGAAGTAAAAGCGGTAATTCCTGAGGATGTGTACGAGGAGTCGGCCGGGATTGTGAGTATGATCGTCGATACTGACGAAGTTGCACGAAAATTCAAGGCTATACGCGAGAACACCCAGCCCGCGTAGGGACGCCGGGACGTGCTTCCCTACCCCGTGCGTCAAGTGCGCATTGCCCGCGTGCCTGGGCTGATAGGCGGCCATGAGGTGAGGAAAAGCAACAAAGGGGGATAAATGATGGTATATACGTCCGTGCGTAGAATTGGCGTGATCGTCTTATTCCTGTTTTTCCTCACGAGCCCGGTCGCCGGGATCACGGCTTGGGCCGCGGAGTATCCCGATCGGGCGATTACGCTCATAGCACCATACGCTCCTGGCGGCGTGACAGACCTTGGCGCCCGCGCACTGGCAGAAGCCATGGAAAAATATCTTAAAAAATCAGTCCTTGTCGTCAACAGGCCTGGCGGGTCGACAACCATAGGCGGCAATGTTGTAGCCACCGCAAAACCGGACGGCTATACGCTGGGCGCTTTTGCCAGTTCGGCAGCCTTCCCGGAAATCTACACATACTTCTATGAAGCTCCCTACTCAAGCAAAGACCTTAGGCCTGTAGCCAGAATTGGTGCGCCGGTTCTTACAATCACCGTCAAGGGCGATTCTCCGATAAACAGTATCAAGGACCTTGTCGAGTATGCACGCAAGAATCCCGGGGCCAAGATGGCTATTCATGGCAAGAGCACAACCGGATACCTGGCCATGAAAACCATCGCGAAGCAGGACAACGTGACCTTTGTGGACGTTCCGTTTGACGGCGACACGAAGATCGTACCAGCCATTCTCGGAGGTCATGTACCGGCGGGCACGCCTGCGTATCCGGGCATCGCAGCACTCCTGGAGGCAAAGCAGGTAAAAGTCCTTACGCTGCTGATCGAAAAGAGGGCTGAATTTGCTCCGAACATTCCGACTCTGGTTGAGCTGGGCTACAAGCTGCCGTCCGGCTCTTTTTTCGGCATCTTTGCTCCAAAGGGTACACCGGATGCTGCGGTCAACAAGATAAGCGATGCGATGGCAAAGGTATCCCAGGAAAAGGATTACCGTGACAAGATGAACAAAATGGGCACACAGGTGTTGTTCGAGGACACCAAGGCTTTCGAGAGGACAGTCAATCTCTACAAGGAGAACCTGCAGGCCTTCTTTAAGGAGGAGGGTCTGGTTAAGTGAGGAGTCACGCCAACGCTGGCCAATTATGTGAGACAAAACAAAAACGGGAGGGATTGACATGAGAAAGCGTCAGTCGATACACATTTCGGGGGTCGTCCTTCTGGTCGCGACACTCATGCTGATGCAGGCTACAGGGGTTCAGACTGCGGCTGCAGAATATCCTGACCGAGCCATAAACATGGTCATCCCCTATCCGCCCGGCGGTGTGACCGATCTCGGCGCCCGCGCACTGGCAGAGGCCATGGAAAAGCAATTGAAGAAACCTGTCGTAGCCGTCAACAAGCCCGGCGGATCAACAACCATGGGCGGCAACGCAGTAGCCGCGGCAAAGCCGGACGGGTACACGATCGGCTTTTTCCCCTCCTCTGCGAGCATTCCAGAAGTCTACACCTATTTCTACGAGGCACCATATTCGAGCAAAGACCTGAAGCCCGTTTCCAAGGTGGGTATACCAGTGCTTACCATCTCGGTAAAGGGAGACTCACCCATTAACAGCGTGAAGGATCTTGTCGAGTATGCGCGAAAAAACCCGGGCGCCAAGATCGGCATTCACGGCAAAAGCACACAGGGATACCTCGCAATGAAAAGCATCGCAAAGGCAGAAAACATAAACCTGATCGATGTGCCCTTCGACGGCGACACGAAGATCGTACCCGCCATTCTTGGAGGTCACGTGCCAGCCGGCACGCCTGCCTACCCTGCTGTGATATCCCTGATCGATGCAAAGCAGATAAAGGTGCTTACCCTTCTCCTCGAGAAAAGGGCTGATTTTGCGCCGAATATACCAACTATAGTTGAGTTGGGCTACAAATTTGCGCTCGGCTCCTATTTGGGGGTCTTCGCCCCAAAAGGCACGCCGGATGCTGTTATCCAGAAGCTGAATGATGCGATCCGCAAGATAGCCCAGGACCCGCAATTCCGTGCAAAGATCAACGGCATGGGTACCCAGGTAAGTTTTGAAGAAACGAAAGCTTTCGAAAAATCGATCAACCAGTACAAAGATGCCCTGCAGGTCTTTTTTAAAGAAGAAGGGTTAGTGAAATAACAAAGGCGTGAGCAGAGAGCTTTGAGCAGCCAAAGAATCCCGTCTTTTGTCGACTGCTTACTGCTGGCTGATCACTGATCTCCAGGCGGGAGAGTCGTGTTACGAATACTTGAGGGGCCGATATGGCTCTTGATTGGAGTGACCGTCAGCGTCTGGTCCTATCGAACCGGCCTCGGTACGTTTAAGGAACCGGGAGTCGGATTCGTGGCCTTTGCGGCCGGGCTTTTCGTCATGGCGATCGGCGCACTGGTAACCGTATTCAAAAGGCCTGCGTCAGAGAAGACCGGGGCAGGATCAGAAAGAGTTCGTCCGCGATTTCTGGAGAGCGCGCCATTCAAACTTTCCTACACTCTGGCTCTTCTCGTCTTCTATGCTCTTTTTCTGGATCTTCTCGGATATATCCTCACAACGTTTGTCGTGCTCTTCGGCCTCTTTTTCAATCCGAATAACAAGCGCCTTACAGGTGCGCTATTAGCTTCTTTTCTCAGTGTTGCCGTCACCTATCTCGTTTTCGAGGTGTGGCTTAAGAGCCAGTTGCCGAGAGGGATTTTCCCGTGGTGGTAA
>DATKNH010000128.1 GCA_035541455.1 Syntrophorhabdales bacterium | reverse complement strand
TGCGTCGGCACGACTCCCTGCCACCCGCGAATGAACGAATGAAAATCTGGCATGTCGCGGGTGCCCGGCTAAGACGGTTGGTACCGCGTCGCTATCCTCCTGGTCGCCCGGGGCACCCGGCCGAAGGCTGGGTCGTATTTTTGAATGCAACTTAGTATAACTTGTGCGGTCGGCCTTTAGTTGCTGCTGCCGTTACTGAGCTATTTTTGAGATAAGAGAAATTTGTAATATTCCCAGGCCCGGCCGTAAACTGACACTGTTCCGCCTCTTTCCTCGAGAGGCTTCAAGAAGCTGATCTGCTGTTCCCTCTCTCTCTCAGTAAAAGGCACAAGGGGTTTCAAAGAGGAGGCCATTACCTGCAGCTTGGCGGCTTCCTCCAGATTAATCGAAACAGCGGTTGTCTCTTCGACGCTTTTTGTGGCGATCATAGCGCCGTGGGCCTTGAGGATGACAACCCTGTTGTCACCTAACAGGTCTGCAACGTCAAAGCATGCTTGCGGATGAATACTTGAAAGGTGCCATATCTCCTTGTAGAACCCTATCTTCTCCGGTTCGAATGATACCTTCATGATCTCGAAGGAGACGGGCAGGAGAGGAGTCTCTGTCATGCTGAGAACTCTTACGTACAGGGAATGGGTATGCGCGACGCTCTGAATATCTTCGCGTTTCTGGTAGATCGCCGCATGTGCCAGGACCTCCCCATAGGTGGAAGTATATTTCCCGGAGATGACTTTCGCGTCAAGCGCGTTGACAACCACGATGTCATCGATGGTGGCCATACCGGGAGCAATAGCCCTTGTGATGAGAAACGTATCTGTTTTTGGAATACGGACACTGATATGGCCTTGTGGCCTGATAAGGCCTTCCATATCCAGAATCTTGTTTGCGATGATCAGTTTCTCTTTTAGCTCATCAATTGTTTGCTCACCAGCCCGTTCCATTAAAAAACTCCTTTCGGTAATCGGCAATCCCGGCCCCTGTTCCGGTCTCTCAATCAACGGTGTAGAGTTGCTTACAACCATGTCAACAGGAAAAACCGGCCTGTCCTTATTTATTCTTCAAACCGAGTTTTATGGCGATCTCATTGGCTGTCTCATAATCGTCCTTGATCTGCTTCCTCATTTCCGCGGGTGACTTGTATTCGACAACATAGTGCAGCTTTTCAATCTTGGCCTTTCCTTCAGGATTCTTTACCGCTTTCTCTACGGCGGGGATGAGAACTTTTTTCACCTCCTCAGGCATACCTGCCGGGCCTGACATTCCAAACCAGCCTGTCAACAACCCACGCTTATAGCCCAGTTCGGTGATGGTTGGGATTTTGGGAAGAGTCGGCACTTTCTGGCTGACCAGAAGGAGTCTGACCTTCCCGGCATCAACGTGAGGCATCCATTTGCCGACGATATCAAAACTCACCTCCACGTGGCCTCCGAGCAGGGCGGTCACCACAGCTTCGCCTCCTTTGAAGGGCACATGCGTGAACTCGGCGCCGGTGAGGGATTGGACTATCTGCACGTTGAAGTTGGACGCGCTCCCTACTCCTGCTGTACTGACGCGGAGTTTTGCTGGATTGTTCTTTGCATACTCGGCAAGTTCGCCAAAGGTCTTCCACGGGGAATCCGCCCTGACCGCTATAGCTATAGGGTAGAAAGCATGAAGACCCAGATGATCGAAATCTTTGTCGACGTCGTAGGGAAGGGGGCCCGGCAGAGAGATCCGGGAATAGACCAGAGCTGCCGAGTCGGTATACCCGAGCGTATAGCCGTCCTTCTTGCTCTTCGCCAGTGCATCGGTTCCCAGCGTGTCTGAAGCGCCCGGCTTATTCGACACGACGATCTGCTGTCCGAGGAGCTTTCCAAGTTCGTCCGCCAGGATCCTGCCATTCACATCTCCCCCGCCACCGGCGGGAATAGGGATAATCATCTGGATACCGCGATTGGGATAGTGCTGAGCATGAACCATAGTGACTGCCAGGCTCAGCGTAGCGCCTAATACCATGGCCGCGGTAATGAGAATACATTTTTTCATCCTTCCTCCTTGTACGATGTCTGCATCCCGGCTACTGCCCGGCTACGGTCAGCCTGCCGTAGCCTGTCCATCAGATATCAATGCTATCAAGGCCCTTGAGAATCTTCTCTGTCTCCAGTCCGAGCCACGTGCACGCAACATGCACGTCAGTGAAAGCGATGATTCTCACGCCGAGCTTTTCTGTCTCACTTTCAAGAACTTTGGCTGTTTCCCACACCTTGCCACTGACGAGCAAAGCGAAGCGTGAGAATTTTTCTCTATTGTCGGGTTGCGCGAGAAGAGACGCAAAATTACGCGAACTCTCGGGCGTGGCCTCGGGGAATATAGCCTGTCTGATATCTACGATCACCACTGCCCCTTGCGCGATGGACGGATCCATGCACTGCGCCTTCTCGTGCTCAACAATTTCAGAGCTAGAGACATTTCCCGCCCATTTCTCAATGACCATTCTCCCTCCGTCCGCCACAATGTACTTGGAAGCCATGTTCTCCCTCCAACGATAGGCTCATGGGCCGCATTATAGATGGTATGCTTACCGCCCCGGAGAAGCAACACAAATCCGCTATGCGGCTGGAAGGCCGCGCGGGATCCTGAAGACGTTAGACTGTAATGGGCGAAAACGAATTTTCCACGTCGGTGTTGCGCAACGGCTCTCAGCCACTTTTCCCTGAGCTATCGCTCTTCTTCCCGTTGAGCGCCGGTATCTCTCGCAAGCCACACAGCCTGTTGAAGCGCTCCGATGGTGGCAGTGAGCGCACCTTTTTGTTCCTGGGTGCCATACGCAAGGATTTCCACGATCGACTCCAGAACGGGCCGCATCTGCTCAGGGTATGATTGGCGAAGCTCGATTACCTTGCTAGCCTGGCCTTCGCCCTCTTCCTTGTCCTGCGGCTGAGGTGCAATTCCCTGTGCAGGACTGGCGCCGGACCATAGCGACTTGACATCTTTACTCGCGGAATTGTCCAGCATCGCGACCACGCTTCGTCGTAAATCAGCACGTTCCGACTTTCGCTTGATACGACGAATTACCCTCTTCACGTCTTCCGGTTTCCATTCCTGGAGCGTCTTGTTCAGAATCTTTCTTTCGTTGAGGAAGCTTGCCAGGAGGGTGTACGCGCCGGTTCTTTTGCGCGCTTTCAGGTTGACCCACATTTCCCAGATAAGATAGAAGAGGGCGTGAGGTTCGTTCTTGCCCCTCTGCTTTCTCAGGGCTTGGACTGCCCAGTGGATGCGGTTTTCTGAACATATGGATTTTTTTATTTCCGAGGTAAGACGAACCCGGGTGGCTTCGTCGATCCACAGACGGTTCTCCAGAAGCAGCAGGATATCTGCTATCTTCGAGGTGTAGCGAGTCGGGAGACTTCCGTGATGGCGTGTGCCCTGGTGGAGATCGGGCAGTGTCAAAAGCCGTCTATAACCATCAAGCAGTTCTTCGATTTCGTGGGGAGTTATCCGCTCCTCCAATGACTTCGGTACTTCCCGTTCCGTGCCGGTTGCTGTACTCATCCCGTTCTCCTCCGCCGTTATAGCCACGCCGCACAAAAGCGGGTGGAAATCCCCCCCGTTCCAGGCCAGTGAAAGTACTTGTCAAAGGTGATGAGATGATTTCCCTTATGATAGTGTTATTGGTGATCAGAGTCAAAGAAAAAAAGAGACTTTAATATCTGACACGGCAGTGCAGACCTCACCTTCTACCTGGTGTCACGAAGAGGCTTATAGGCGGGCGATGTCTTACTGCCCACCACCTCATACGCCTTGACCGGTTTCGTTTTACCCTTGACAGAGACAGGTCCCAGTTTGGTCACCTCGAAATAGTTCGAGACTTTCTCGTACGTATCGTGCGAGACGAGAACACAACCTGGACCTGCTTCGGAACAAAGCCTGGATGCGATATTTACCGTATCTCCGATTACTGAGTACGACATCGTGCGACTCGCTCCGATGTATCCGGCCACCAGGGGGCCTGTGTTGATGCCGACCCCAATCCTTATGTCGGGCTGGCCTGCGTTGAGGCGCGCGCTGTTGTATCCCGCTAAGGCTTCCTGCATCTCCAGGGCTGCCTGCACAGCCCGGACCGGGTCATCATCATGGGCTATCGGTGCACCCCACACCATCATGACCATATCGCCTACGAATTTGTCGACTGTTCCCTCGTGCCGGAAACCAACGTTGACCACCAACTCGAAGTACTGATTGAGCATCTGAAGCACTTCGTCCGCTTGCATATTCTCACATAATGCTGTGAATCCTCGTATATCGGCGAAGAGCACCGTAGCCGTGCGAGTCTGCCCGCCTTTTTCAACTTTGAGCTTGCCCGAGACCACCATTTCAGCCAGGTCGGGCGACATGAGGCGTCGAAACCGCTCCCTGGTTACCGCCTCCTCTTCGATTCTCTTTGCCATCCGGCCGATCATGATGAATTGAGCTGCCTGCCGAGCGATATTAGTGAGGAGCTGAAGATCTTTTTCGCTGTATGCTTTGATGATCGCCGAAGAATCAATAATTATAATGCCCAGGAGTTCTTGCTCGTACAAGATTGGGACAGCCATGGATGAGCGTATGTGCTGTATAAGGATTGATTCGGAGGTGTCAAATCTCTCGTCAGTCAGCGCATCCCCACTGACGATACCAACCTTTTCATGCTGAACGCATTTGACAATGGTCGAAGAGACGACCAGGCGGTCACATTCCTGCCGCATCCTGAAGGCCCGGAGCACCATATCACCCTCTTGGTCCGGCATCAAAATTACAGCACGATCACATTCCATGAGCTCAAACGTCCGGTCGAGTATACGCTCAAACATGCGACCGAGATCGAACTCATGTCCGATATCCTGCTGGAGCTCATGCGCGACACGGAGCTTTTCGTAATCTGCCCTTAAGGCGGCGTTATCCCGGATCTCGCTTTCCGGCAGGAATCGATGCTGTTCTGCTCCGAAGGCAGCGCGGAAAGAAGACATGGCTTCCTTCCTGTCCGCAGACTCGCGGGGCCTTTCGGTCGCTTCTGCGGAGGAGAAGACGCACGATGTCGCCCCAAGGGTGATGCTATCCCCGTTCTTGAGGATAGCATCACCCTTGATAAGCCTGCCGTTGACGAACGTACCGTTGCGGCTCCCCAGATCTCTGATAACGTACTTGCCTTTAGGGTCCACGACGATAATGCAGTGCTCTTTAGAAACGAGCGGGTCATTAATACGGATGCGGTTCCGCGAAAGGCGTCCCAGGGTACTGTGATCCCCTAGCTCGACGTCACGCCTGCCTTCCGGGCTATGGATGATCAGGCTGGCCATGTTCAGCCATATTCTATCTTGGTCTCTCCCGCCGGGAGAAAGCCAAAACCTTTTGACCTTAGGCGAAGGCCTATTCCATGGATGACCCAACTCTGACAATAACTGGAGCCAACCCGCATCGAGGCTGAAAGAATTTGCTCTATCCTCACCGAGTCGGGTCGGGGTGCTGCGCTATATTCACATGATGTCGATCACAGACCTTACGTTTCAATGATAGACCATCTTTGGCGATTTGCAAGGTAAAAAGATAGCACGCTGCCACGGTGAAAGCTAAATGGTGCGGCCTGATTGGGAAGGCACTTCACGACAGACAGGCGCAGACCGCGCAAAGTCCCGGTTGGAAGGGTAGTGCTGAGATGATGTAAACGAAATGGCAGTACAGGCGGACGCAGGGGTGCGTCCGCCTTGAGCTGATTCTACTTACTTTTGATTAGCCTTCAAGTAGTCGAGACAGAATTTGAGTGCTTCTTCGCCCGGCAGGTTTTTTGCCTTCATTGTCTGCACATACTCATCGAGTATCGGTCGCACGGCTTTCGACCAGCGTGCATCTTCTTCCGGAGCGAGCGAGATATATTTCATGCCCTGCTTGATCGCAAACTCTTTGCCTTTGATGTCGATATCATCCCAGACCTTGCCCTGCTTTTCTATCCATTCCACGTTAATCTTTTCAATGATCCCCTGGACATCTTTCGGCAGGCTGTTCCATTTGGCCTTGTTCATCACGACAAAAAATCCGGATGAATACGCGGAGCCGTAATTCTCGGTCGTAAAGGCCGTCACTTCTCCCAGCTTGAATCCTTCCAGGGCTTCATTGGGGCAGAGGATGCCGTCTGCCACGCCTTTGGAGAGCGCGTCATACGATTCAGTCATCGGCATGCCGACGGGCGCGCCGCCGAGGAATTGCACGATCTTGGCGCTCAGGCCTGTGGACCGTATCTTCAACCCTTTCACGTCCTCGAGCTTGTACACGGGTTTTTTCGTGTGCAGGATGCCCGGGCCGTGGGCATGCAAATACATGACCTGCGTCTCGTCGAATTCCTTCGGCTTGAATTTCTTATAGTATTCGTTGATCATTTTTGTCGCCACAAGGCCGCTCTTGTAAGTGAGTGGCAGGTCGATAACCTCGGTCAGCGGGAACTTGCCGCGGGTGTAGCCCATGACAGACGTACCCACATCAGCAATCCCTTTGACCACGCTGTCGTAAGTTTGGGCTGCAGGCGTGAGCGTGGCGCCCGGATAATAGTTGACTTTGATGCGCCCATTGGTCCTTTTCTCCACCTCTTTGCACCACTGGTCGGCGATCACGCTGTTAGCGTGCGGAGCGGGGAAAAAATTGGTGTACTTGAGCGTTATTACCTTTTCCTCTGCTGCAGAAGTGTTGGAGGCTGCCAGGCACACGGAAAAGAGGCATACAATCACAAGTATCAGTGATGCGTTACGAACCCTTTTCATGCGAACCCTCCCGTTACATGGATTATTTCCCTTTTGCAACTCTTGCACGTTCGCAGGGCGTTGTCAACAGAATAAGAGTTCCTCAAAGTGGCGCAGTCATTTACTTGCCGTAACGTTCTCTCAGTTTTGGTTTTTCTATTTTGCCGGCTGGATTCCTGGGCACGTCGGCGAAGATGAACCTCCGTGGGCGCTTGTAGCGCGGCAAGTTCGCCTCACAGAAATGTTTCATTTCCTCCTCCTGCAGCGCTTCTCCGCTTTTCGCCTGTATCACTGCAGTCACTATTTCTCCCAGGCGTTCGTCAGGCGTGCCGATCACAGCCACGTCGTGCACTTTCTGGTGTCTGCGGATGACCTCCTCGACTTCTACCGGGTAGACGTTCTCGCCCCCGCTAATCACAAGATCTTTCTTCCTGTCCGCGAGATAGATGAAGCCCTCTTCATCGAAACGCCCCAAATCGCCCGTGTAGAGCCAGCCATCTCGTATCACCTGGGCTGTGAGCCCCGGGTTTCTATAATACTCCTTCATAACTCCCGCCCCTCTCAGGATGACCTCGCCCACGCCACCACGTGGCACATCTTTTCCCTCTGTGTCAACTATCCTCGCGTCCCAGAGCAGGCCCGGCTTGCCTATGGCGCCGACTTTTCTCTCGTTATGGACTCCGAGGTGGATCACCCCCGGACCGGAACTCTCGCTCAATCCATAGGTGGTCTCGTATTTCATGTCGGGGAAGTATCCCTTCAACCGGTGAACCAGGCTGGGTGGTATCGGCTGTGCCCCCATGAAAACCTCCTGCCAGCAGCTGAGATCGTACTCTTCCTTCTTTATGAGCTTTCTGTCGAGGGCATCCAGAAGGTCGGCTGTCCAGGGCACGAGCAGGAACACGCTCGACACGCGTTCCCGCGCTATCGTTTCAACTATGTACTGAGGATTGATCTGCTCGGTGAGAAGCACGCTGCACGCGCCGGCGAGCATGCCCCCGAGCAGATGGCCGATCGCCAGGTGATAGAGGGGTGGCATCATGAGGAAACGATCGGTGTCAACGAAATTGTGGTTACTGGCTTCGGTAAGAGCTACGCCCATGAGGTTCTTGTGACAGAGGAGCACCGGTTTTGGGGCCCCTGTGGTACCGGAGGTGAAGTAGAGAGCGCATTCGTCGTCATCAGAGAACGGGACGTGCACCGTGGACGGCGCCGTCTCCTTGATAAGCTGTTCCAGCGATTGAACCCCTGATGTGTCGGTGCCGATGGCGACATAGTCCTTCACTGTTGTAAGCTCCGCGTGTAGGCCCTCGATCCTCCCTTCATACTCCCGGTCGTAAATAAAGGTGAAGGGTTCGGCGACCTGTGCGCAGTGTCTGATGTCCTGATCGGTGAATCGGAAATTGAGCGGCACAGCCCATGCACCTGTCTTCAGGATTGCGAAATAGGCTTCAAGCCAACGCAGTGAATTCCTGCCCAGCAGAAAGATCTTGCTGCCAATCTGAGCGCCCCGGTCGATGAGGGCGCGAGCCAGCCGGTCTGTGCTCTCGTCAAATTGAGCCCAGGTGGTCTCTTCCCTTGTGCCCGTTACAGGCCTCACCTCAATGAAAGCGAGAGCAGAAGGAGAAATGCGACTATATTTTCTGACAACATCGACAAGGTTCATTACCATACCTCCGATACAGAAATTGAACTACAGTAGCATCAGCGGGATCAGGGTTCTCGCGTCCTTTATTTTCTCCAGCGAGCCGACCGTACCTACGATCTCGTCAATCTTATTCTTCTGCAGAGGCTTCTTTGCAAAAGTAACGCAATCTCTGAGGCGCTGCTCGTGATCCTCCTTACTCAGGGGATTGCCGGGAAAGCCGGGAGCGATATCGATTCCCCTTTCATAGATTCTGCCGTCGAGCATCACAACGCGCATGTCCAGGGGCGTGTGTCCGCGCGCCTCCAGGGTCGGATCCGCAATGACCCGGACCTTATTCGCAAGTTCCAGCACGGAAGGGTCTCTTATCGCAGACTCCTCGAAATGAGGCAGCTTTGAACACTTCCGGAGCAGGGCGTTGGCCACACAATAGGCGATGCTGAACTGTGCGTTTACCTTCGGGTTGTTTCCAATCTGGAAAGGATGCCCCACCAGTTTATATGCGTAAGGCGGCACCGTGACCTCGATGTGATCGATGCCGGCAGGGTCGATATCGTGTTCTTGCACAAGGCCGAGTATGACATCGGTGCTTCCGAGGGTGAGACCGCAGCTGGGATATTTTTTGAAGAGCACCTTGTGAAGCTCGAACCTGCTGCCCAGATCTGTGATGACGGCTGCAGGATCGATTCTGTCCCTGCCGAAAAGATGGAAATAGCCGTACACGCCTTCAAGGAAGTTGCTCGGACCCGTGATCCCTCTGCTTGCAAAGCGCGCGCACATCACTCCGGTCTCAGCGACCCAGCCTTGAATAACCCTCACTGCCAGTGATCCGTCCACGTTGCTCTGGAAGCTGGCTCCGGACCTGTTGAATGCTAGCGCAAGGGCATTAAGCGTCTCGTCTTGAGAGAGACCTAATATGCGCGCTGCCGCTGCTGTTGAGGAAAATACGACGCACACGCCGGTTGGATCGAACCCGTCGTAGGTGGACTCCGTGAGATTCAGCCGGACGCCCAGCTCAGTTCCTACAGCAAGGGACGTGAGGAATTCTTCACCGCTGCAACCGTCTGCCAGTTCCGCGGCAGCCAGTGCAGCAGGTACGACCGAGGAGCCGATATGAGCTCCGGGGGTGAGTGCATCGCAAAAATCGAGAGCCCTCGCCATGACGCCATTCACAAGAGCTGCGCTCTGCGCGGGTACCTTGCCGCCATGGATCAATATTGTAGCCTCCTCTTTGCCGCCCAATTCGCGGTAAAGATTGACAAGCGGTTCGCAGCCTTCGGCTGAAGCGCCGGCAATGGTCGTGCCGAGAACCGTCAGCAGCTGATTCTTGACGAGGTCCAAGGCGTCTGTCGGCAGATCGGCAAATGTCGCGCTGCACACAAATTCGGCCAGCCTCTCTTCTGTCTTCATGATCCCCTCCGGGTGCCTTCGGCGCCGATAGTGCCCCCGAGCTCTCCGGGCAACGGCTCGTCCGACGCGCTGATTTTCAGTGACTTCTCTTTCTCATCCAAGCTGATAGAAACTCTCCTGAAAGAAGCGGATGTGCTGCGATGCGGGTAGTCGTCACGTTGAAACGCGCCTATACTCTCCTGTCTGGCAAGCGATGAGAGAAGTATGGCTTTGATGACAAGGATGCTGTTTGCCGCCTCTTTTTTTAAGATAAGATCGATCGTGGTGTCTATGGCCACGCATTCGAGTGCCGTCGTCAACTCTTCCAGAAGGGATAGACCCTTTCTCATGCCGGTTTCATTGCGAACAGGGCCGCCATGGTTCCACGCAATATCCCGCACTCTGCGCGTTATGCCCGAAAGTGCTGCCCTCGCTTCTGCATCGCCTTTCTTCTGCAGTAGCGAGCCTAGCCAGTCATCCGCCTTGAACGCAGCATGGCTTGACCGCGCGCCTCTCGCGAAGTCGGCCGCGCGCACCCCGCTCTCAGCGCCAAAGACCAGACATTCAGTGAGTGCGTTTCCGCCCAGGCGATTTGCGCCGTGAACACCCGCTGTTACCTCGCCCGCTGCAAACAGGCCTCGCACGTCCGTCTCAGCCGGGACGCGTGTTGTGACGCCTCCCATAAAAAAATGGGCCACTGTGGTTATCTGAAAAGGCCTCTCTTCAAACCTGAAGCGCTCTCTCGGAAAGAGCGTCAAGGGATATTCCCCCCACTTGTCTCCAGGGACCCGCGTATAGTTCAGAAAGACTTGACCTTGTTGCGACTCTTTATAGATCAGGTATGACGCCCGGTCCCGCGCAGTAACCACGAAGTTGTGCAAGGTCATTTCAATCCGATGTTTTTCCAAGAGATCATTCCCCCCAGCGTCGTGCATCCACGCCTCAGCAGGAATGGGTGGAAAGATAATGGTCCTCGGAAGCCCGCGCTCGTTAAATCCCAGAGGATAGAATTGCACGAACTCCATGTCCGCGAGGGAAAGCCCGGCCTCAAGCGCCAGGGCATAACCATCTCCTGCAATGCTTTTGCAATTATCATTGTTGGCGTAGACCCCTGCGCCACCGCCGGCGGCGAGAACAAGTGCTTTGCACGAGATCATGCAGGGGGCGCCATCTCTCTCGAACCCTATCGCCCCGCACACGGCATCGCCCGACACGAGAATGTTGTAGACAAAGAAATAAGGAATAAGGCGGAGATGCTCGTACGTACGGGCCTTCCGGGTGACCTTCTTCATCAAAAGAACGCCACCATTCATCCTGCCGCCGCCTGTGCTTGTTCCTGTGTCCACCCTGCCTCCGAAACTCTGAGGCACGAGATCGATACCTATCTCTTTCAGAAAATCAGCTTCCTTTGCGCCGTCCCGGACCAGCTTCTCGACGAGCTTTCGCTCGTTTATCTGTTGCCCCGCGCCGATGGTTGCCGTGGCGTGTTCTTCCTCAGTGACCCCTAACACTGCCATGGCAAAACCTCCGCCCGCCAGGATGCTGTTGCATCCGGCACCTATCGACGATTTGCTGACAAGGATTGTGGAGGCGCCGTTCTGTGCTGCTGCGATCGCTGCCCTGAGGCCTGCCAGGCCCGCTCCTATAATCAGGACGTCTGCTTCGAGGGTGCGCATAGGTATCTTCTCATCCCAACCGCTCGATCACTCGAGCAAGTGCAGTTTTGTTGATAACAACTCATCACATGCGGAATACGGGTCTTTGGTGCCCTCGATGATGCTATCCAGGCACTTCTTGAATTCAGGGCTGTCGGTTATGTGGTTCAACGCCTCTTCAACGAGCCTGCTTTTTATCATGTCCACCAGTTCGACACGCGCCCTGGCTGTTTCATGGCGAAGTGCCGACTCGCGCGACAAGGCTTTCCGGTTTTCCCGGTGCTTTTCGATTTCGTGCAGCAGTTCGAGGATACCCTTGTTGTTGATGGCTTCAGCCATAAGAATGGGGGGCTGCCAACCTTCTTTCTTGAACTTCTTCTTTGTGATATCAATCATTGCACTGAGGTCATTCATCGTCTTTTCAGCATCCGGCCGATCAGCTTTGTTGACCAGAAAGATATCCCCCACCTCAAAGATCCCGGCCTTGATGGCCTGAACATGATCCCCCATGCCCGGCACCACGACGATCACCGTTGTATGAGCGCTTTTCGCAATATCGATTTCGTCCTGGCCGACTCCTACCGTCTCGACAACGATGTAATCTTTGCCCATGGCATCCAACACATCGATCGCCGAACGCGTGGATTGGGTCAGCCCGCCAAACTGACCTCGGGTCGCCAGCGAGCGAATAAACACGCCCTCATCCAGACTGTGCCGCTGCATACGGACACGGTCCCCAAGTATAGCTCCACCAGTCAAGGGGCTGGTCGGATCTATGGCGAGCACCCCCACTGTTTTCCTGTTTTTTCTCAATGCTCGGATCATTTGATCCACCACGGTGCTCTTGCCGACCCCGGGAGCGCCGGTGATCCCGATTATATAGGCTTTTCCGGTATGACTGTGAAGGCGTTTCAGGATTTCTCGGGTGCCCCCGGCTCCGTCATCTATATCACGGAGTAACTTTGCGCCGGCTCTGACATCGCCGCTGACAATCTTTTCGACAATATGATCAACCATTCTACGTGCTGTCTATGTTCTCTCTTTTGTTACCGTGGAAACAATGTACTCCACAATTGAATCGGAGGTGCTCTGAGGCGGAAATACCTTGGACACGCCTTTTTTTATCAGTGCCTCAGCGTGTTGTTTCGGTATGGCGCCTCCGCAAATTACCGGAATGTGACTCATGTTGTTCTTTTTCAGTAAATCTATCAGAAGGTGTATTTGATCGTAGTTCGAAGCATGGCTGCTTATACCGATTACGTCCACGCTCTCCTGGATAGCTGCATTGACTATCATCTCCGGGGTTTGATAAATGCCGAGATATACCACTTCCATTCCGGCATCCATCAGAGAGCGGGATACGATTTCCGCACCCGTGAAATGCCCGTCAAGCCCGATAACTGATACGAGGACTTTGATTCGCTGTTTGATGCTCATATAAAGCACACCTCCGGTTTCAGCAACGAGGCTCTATCCCCCCCTTAATGCCGTTTACATATCAAACGGACAATCGATCATTTCCAACGGGTCATAATGAAATCCGTGGGCCATCCGGATGACACCCATTATCTCTGCAGCAGTGGCGTACGCTTTGACAGCCTCTATAATGGACGGCATCAGATTATAATTCTCACCCTTTTTTGCGTCGTTATGAAGTTGTGCAATTTTTTCCTGCAATAGAGGTATGTCTCTTGTTTTCTTCCAATCCTCCATGCGCCTGGCTATTGCTTCGGAGTCGGATGCCTCCACCGATTGGATCGGGATAGCATCGTCTTCTTCCTGAGGAATGACCAGTTCATTCACCCCTACGATCAGGCGCTCATTTGATTCTATTTCCTTCTGCCGTTTCCGGGCCGATTCTTCCATCATGGCATGGATGTAACCTTTCTTCACGGCTGCGATCATGCCACCCTGGTCTTCTATCTGTTGCAGGATCTTGTACGCTTCGTCTTCCGCCTTGCTGGTGAGGTACTCCACAAAATAGGAACCGGCGAGAGGGTCTGTAACATCGGTTACCCCGGTTTCGTCAGACACGATGTGCTGCGTGTTCAAGGACATCCTCGCTGCGAAAGCCGAGGGCTCTGCGTGCGCGTTGTCCAGGCAGGCATTGTCGATTGCGGTGCAGCCCGCAATGGCTCCGGCGAGAGTCTGGATCGCGCATCGCGCGATATTGTTGAGAGGCTGCTGATACGTCATGGTGCGTCCGGACGTATGGACGGATATCAACAATTGGCAAGCCTTCTCGCTTTTTGCCTTAAAGGTTTCTTTGGCCATTTTCGCGTACATCCTTCGCAGGGCCCGGACTTTGGCTATTTCCTCAAAAAAGCGCGACCCGATGCTCACGAGTTCATACGGGAGGAACGAAACATCTTCGAAGTCGAGGCCCCGATCGTTGACCAGTAGCCCGAGCAACTCTTTGAGCTGCGCGATCTCCACGGCGAGCGCCTGCGCGTTGTTGCCGCCGGACTCCTGAAAATGCTGACTGAGAATACCGGAGCGCATGCGTATTTTGTTTCTCACAATGTATTCTGAGGAATCGAGCCAGAGCTTGATATTGAGATCGAGAGGCAGATGATCGGTCTGGCCGAAGGTGTGACAGAAGGGATATTCCGTCACGCTGCCATGCACCTCCTTCAAATCCACCCCGCGCTTTTCCGCAAGAACCACGATGTAGGCCAGCCGCATCGCGGACATGGCAGAGGAGCCCAGCAACGTGATAGATTGCCCGGTCAAGGGGATCCCGTCCATCAATTCCTCGAATTCGAGCAAAGAGGCTCCATGCCATCCCAGAACACCAGCCTCTCTTCTGCCCATGGGATGATCGGCATCTATAGGCATGGCATTGGGCCTGTCACAGATCACCAGCATCCCTTGTGTTTGACCCATTTCCCTGTACTGCTTGAGCACCTCATTGGTTTTTTTGGAAGACCCGAGCCCCGCGGTCATCCGCCTTGTCCATACACGGCTGCGATACCCGTTCGGATGATACCCTCGAACGAAAGGATATGAGCCGGGGTCTCCTATGTCTCTCGCGTAATCAAGGCTCTCGATGTCCTCGGGCGTATATACAGGCTTGATTTCATACCCGTAATCGGTCTCTCTCTTCATGTGCTGCCTCCGTTATCTGATACTCCCCGAATCAGTCAGCATGCTCATGGTGACGCCTGAAAGCCGACAAACCCTTGGTAAAGTTCTCGAAAATGATCTCCGATAGCTGATCGGGACGTATCGAACCTTCCGGATTATACCAGGAATAAATCCAGTTACACATTCCGAGCAGATTGAACGTAACAACCGTCAGCTTCTCTTTGGGTAACGTATGCCCGCAATATAAGGAAAGGACTCCTGCTATAATTGAAAAGTACCTCTTTTCTTTGGACTTGATCTTCGATAGCTTCGATGTCGAAAGGTTATAGGCCTCATTGAGGAGAGCTTTTGCTGAATACATGTGAGCAGCGTAGGCCTCCACGTGGCGCGAGATAACATGTCCGACCTTATCTGCCGGGTTCTGCAAGTCCCGGAGCTCCTGCTCAAAACCTTCCAGCATCAAATCCATGAAATTGGACAAGATGAAATAGAGTATGTCCTCCTTGCAGCTGAAGTAGTGATACATCCCGCCTTTGCTTAATTTCGCGGTTGCTGCAATGTCTTCCATGCTCGTCTCTACGTAGCCCTTTGTGCTGAAAAGCTTCCCGGCAGCAGTAGCGATGGCGTTGATTTTTTTGTCCGATTTTGGTGACGGTTTAGCTGAATTTTTCCGCTTCATGATGATCTTATTGTAAGCCCGCGCAATGTAAGTAATCCGACCGGTCGGTTTAATTTACCGCTGAGTTTGAGTTCATGTCAAGGGGATACTTGCCATGCTACGCAATGGCGCATTGTGCTCGGAGATTCAATGTATCCGCGATTTCCTCTCGCACCACGTTGGCAGACCAAAAAGAAGTAGAGAGAGTTATCCGGGTCCTAAAACCACTTGACAGGGAAAACCAGCTCTACCAGAATGGTACATAGGAAGACGAAACATCCGCCTCTGAGGTGCCCAATGTATTTCATTACGCTTTCCAGGAAGATGGGCGCGAACGGATCGGAAATAGCCCGCCGGGTCGCACAAGAGCTGCACTGCAATCTCTACGATACAGAGGCCATCGAGCATAGAGCGCGGGAAATGGGCTTCCTCAAGGATGTGCAGGACATAGACGAGAAGGTGCCCTCTCTTTTTCAGAGAATATTTTCGTCACGCCCCCAGGCACATCTGAATCGCCTGATGGCAGTCATTTATGAGCTCGCGAGCCAGGGGAATGCCCTGTTCCTGGGCAGAGGAAGTCACCTCCTCTTGAGAGAGTTTCCGTGCGCCATGCATGTCAGGGTCACTGCCTCACTGGGAAAACGCATCGGAAACATGGAGGAACGGGGCTTACGGAGGGAGGAGGCTATCAGGGTACTCCAGAGAATCGACCACGAGCGAGCCGCTTTCATCAAGTTCGCCTTCGGTGCGGATTGGGATAACCCCGAGCTCTATGATGTCGTGCTCAACATGGATCACCTGTCGATTCCTTTGGCAGCAGACATCGTGATCAATATGGCCACCAGCGACGCAATGAAATCCCGTTCCATGGACGCGATGCAATCGCTTGGTATGATGAGCCTTGCGAGGAGAGCCGAGGCTGCGCTCGTGGAGGCAGGATTCGCACCACCTTATGTCTCCGTTTTTGTTGTTGAACCATCTAAGATCAGGTTAACGGGAACTGTGGGTGTACCCCATGAGAAAACGGATGCCGGGCGGGCTGTGGCCGGCGTGCAAGGCATCACATTCGTCGATAATCAGATTCAGATAGCGACTGCATTTACCAAGGAAGACTAGAGGCGGCGGCTGGGCGTGATAGGTCTATGGCCTCTTCTGAATCCTGCGTGCCTCGAGTGTTTCAATGAAGGCGTCGATCCTGTTGTGGGTGTCGACTTCGTTGTACGCACTGATATCGACAATATCGCCCTCCATAATAAGCACAGGGATATCCCCGTACATCTTCCTCAAGACCTGGGCCTGCTGGACGATGCCTGCGTGCCAGCTCCGACAGGAAAAGGCAGAATGGAAGACCACCCCCACGCAGCCGTAACCTTCCAGATACTCGATGATGCGTTCAACCTTGGGAAGAGAACCTGGCCGTTTGCGCGCCTTCTCATACCAATGGGTCCAGAACTTAACCCGCCTCCATGCGCAGTGCTCGATCGGGTCGCTTGTCTTCGGCAGTTCGAGCCGTTCGATCTTCTCCGCGTTGCGGTAGGTGATCTCCACAGGGAATACAGCTCCCTTGTCATTGAAATACTGAAAATCAGACAAGGCGAACCAGGAAGGAAGACCTGCCCCCCAGACAAGTCTGTATGTTTCATGCTCCGCTACGCCCTTTCCCTCTGCAATTTTCTGTTTCAATTCTGCATTGAGCGCCAGGTAGAAATCATACGCCTCCTGGGTGGCGAGATTGAAGGCGAAGGGCACCATCGTGTTCATGGCGTCTCCGGTATCCATCGGCGTGGGCACCGCCTTGCGGAGTTCATACGTGTCTACAAACAAGTCCCAGGTGCGATCGGTCAGATCGACGATTTGCTCGAAGCGATCCCAGTCCATCTTTTTGCCCGTATATTTTTCGCAAAACCTGACCTGCTCCCTGTATTCGGCCGCAGTGTAGTTGACGTAGATCTTCTCCTGTTCCTTGAATTCCTTTTCGTCAAGAGTCGGGTCCCAGGGTGGGTAATAGAGACCAGCGAGGAACATCGGTACATCCCGGAGATAGAACTGAGTCGCTTGAGGCCACTTGAACCGGGGATCGCATAACTGCTGTCCACTACCGATAATCATGTCCGGTTTTCCAAGCCCACCCCAGGGAGCCCCCGGAGGCATTTCGCCTTCCAGTTCCTGCCGCCACATGTCGAAGCCCAGGTTGCACGTTGCATACGTGCACAGCGACCGGGATAAATTGTCTGCCTCCGCCTTTTGAAGGTACTTCTCAGCGTCACGCTTTGCCGAGCAGATACCCGAGAAACTTTCAACCCAGGCGGGGACAATGTCCATCGCTCTCATAATCTCTTCCTGTCCCGAATCAATAAAGGCATAGGCGACCTTCTTTCCTTCTTCTTTCGCCTTTACCGTAGCGACCAGATTGGCCCGCGCAATTTTCGGCACTTTCACTGCGGCTTCTGTTGCCAGTTGTCTCGCTTTCCGTTGTTCTGCCATGGATTCCCCTTCCGTTCTCAGTAACCTGTCAGGCAATCATTTCGAGAAATGCCTCTATCCTGGTCTTTACCCTTCCGAGCGCAGAGGTGGAGTACTCATCCTCGAGGTACAGGACCGGAGTCCCGTTCGATTCAATAAAGTTCTTTAGTGCTGGAACTTCGAAGCCATAAGGATCGCAGTACTTGTAGACTATGTGAATGACCCCGTCTACGTTGAATTCATCGATGTGGCGTCGCAGGTGACCGAACCGCGAATCTACGCTTTCGTTGTACGTTGTTCCCGATTCTGCGAGCGTCGGCAATTTCAGCTTTCTGAGTATGCGCTCGGCAATCGCGTGTACCGGTTCCGCGCTGGCGTCGGCATCCGCCCAGTGCATCTTTGCGCCTATTGATATATCGTCCATGACGAGCCAGGCCCCTGCGGCCTCGATTATCTCTGTCACTGCCACATCATCTATCTGATCGCCGATCAACATAATCCTCTGTCTCCTCCCGTTACCGGCCACTTCTCTCTGCTTGACGTCACGAATGACGCTTTCCACCAAGGCGCTTGATTCGTCGACGGGAAGGCTCATTATGGCAACAAGGACCTTCATCATTTCCGTGCCGGAGATGAGGGGAGGATTCGATTTCCTGAGTGCATAGAGTTCTCGTATCAGACGCCTGTTGTCATTGTGTGCCTGTATTGCCCCGGCCAGCGCCTCGCTGGTGATGTTCGCACCCGTTACTTTCTCGAGACTGGAAATGAAGATCCGAAGTATTTCCTTCATGAATTCGAATGAAGGGTCATCCGTCATGTGGGGGACGTTCAAGAAATGAAAATAAGGCAACGTGAGGTCGTAGTTCCAGATGTCGCTCGTCCTGTCGATAGAGTCGCACTGATGCGGCAGTATGAGCCCGTCAAGGAAATCGAATTTTCCTTTGACCGCTGCATCGAAGACACTTCTCACGAAGGGGCAGACAATCGTTTCCATGTAGGCGTCGCCCCTGGTTATTGCCTCTGCTACATTCCCTTTGAGGCGAAAGGGCACCACGCCTGCTGCCGTCAGGATTTCCACAGGACCCATGGCTGTCAGGTAGCCTATGATCTTCCTGCCTGCGGCTTTCAACTCTCTTGCCCTCAATCCGTATTGAGTGTAATATTTCTCAGCCAGGGCCAAGGCGCTTCCGTTCTGTTCGGTCATAGTGTTCCTCGCACACGTATCTTTTGTTGAGGGTTAGTTGCCCCCTCGCCTCTGAGCTTTGCACCGTTCCGGGTGGGTGAGTTCTCGAATGATGGTAGGGCCCAGTAAA
>DATKNH010000127.1 GCA_035541455.1 Syntrophorhabdales bacterium | reverse complement strand
ATTTGTCATCATCATGTCTACGCTGTTCGGCGTTTCGGTGCTGTTCCCCGGTATATTCGGGCAGGGTTAGGAGGTCCATATGTCTGTGAGCAAAGACCTGAGCTTTGCGGATGCGATAAGTAACAAGGAGTTTCGCTTTTTTTGGTTCTCACAGCTCCTCAACCGGCAGGTGGAGACCGTCAACGGAGAAAGGCTCGGGAAGCTCTCGGATCTGGTTTTTAATCTGGGTGATCCTTATCCGGGTGCAGTAGGAATCCATATAGAGCACGGTTGGGGAAAACCGACAGAGTTCATCCCGTGGGACAAAGTTGTCGACATCGGGAAGAAGAGCATTGTGGTGCAGCCACCACCGGAAGGAAGCACAGCGTACCCGCCATTCGTCGATCAGCCTGGTTGGATATTAATAAACGAGCATCTTATGGGACGGACGATTCTCGACACCGACGGCCGCCGCGTGGAGGTCGTCAATGACGTGCAGATGCTTGAATCGAGAGCGCGCCTCATCATCATACATGTGGACGTTTCATTCAATGGCTTCTTAAGAAAATGGGGGCTTGGCGGGCTGCGATGGATTACCGACAAGCTTATACCGTGGCGCTACGTGCAGCCCTTCTCTCTTGAAGATGCGGTAAAGACCGATACAGTTTCTCTCTCGGTTACCAAGGAACAGGCCAGGGAGTTGCCTGGTGAGGACCTTGCAGATGTGCTCGAGATGCTCTCAGGCGAAGAGCAGGAAGCATTTTTCTCTGCACTCGATCCTGAAAAAGCGGCGGAATCGCTGATGCATGCGGAACCGCGCGCGAAGAGGCAACTGATTGAGGACCTCCCCAAGGAGAGGGCGCAGGCTATTCTCGCCGAACTTTCTATCCCGCAGCTGGCCGACCTTTTCTCGGTTCTGCCCCACGACGACGTCACGGAGCTGATGCAGCTCATCCCGGAGGAGAGCGCAAAGAGAATTCAGCAGTTGCTATCGGACCGGGAAGCCAGGGCACGGGATCTCATGTCGTCCGATTACCTGGTGTTCACAGAAGAGACAACGGTCGGTGAAGCATTGAAGACCATCAGGACGTCGGGGCTCGACCCTGACACGATCTCCTACATCTACGTGATAGCTGCCGAGCGGGTGCTTATCGGGGTGGTGGATCTCCGGGAAATCGTGCTTGCCCAGGACGACGCGCGCATCGGTGATATTATGTCCTCATCTGTGGTGGCAGCCGAAGAGGATAAGGGCCGGGACGACCTTGAAGAGATTTTTGCAAAGTACCGGTACCGCATGCTGCCGGTGGTGGACGGCCAGGATCATCTGCTCGGCGTCATCAGTTACAGCGATCTTATGCAGCCTGAACCGGAAAAGTAAAGAGGTATGCCATGCCGCGGATAAAGATGACCATAATGGCAAGAGTCGCCCTCTATTTTCTGAGCTTCTACCTTCTTTTTCTTGTAACCCTGATCATTGTAAAATTCGTCAAGACGGTCTGGCAGTGAAGAGACGGTGAGTGAGAATTCCCGATCACGCGTACTTCTGTCGCTTCGCGCATGATGTCAGAGAAGCGATTCAGCGTCGGTGGCGGATGACGTTTGGGAGGTCGGAAAGCTCCTCAGGTTCTTCATCCTCATCTTCCCATGCGCTTGTCATATCTTCCAACCTCGCCTTTCCTTCGACGACGATATCCTCCAATTTGGTCATGAGGTCTTCCTCGAGCAGTAAACCGTCAACATCTATTGGCGCGTCGAGACTGGCAAGGTAGCGCTTCACTTCACCGGCAGTTCCCTCGCTGATCACGTCATGGTCGACCACGTAGACCTCCACGTCTTCCGAAGTCGTCTCGACGCTTATCACCGTGCCCTCCTTAAGCTCGACTAACACTTTCGGCATTGCCCGATTTCCTCCTTGTCTGTGATGGCGATCCCCGGGCGAGCGCATGAAATTCTCACGCAACGTCCATAGCAGTTTTTCGGAGGCTGATTGAAAAATCTTAAGAGGAAAAGATAAGTGGAATTTGACATGGCATAATGGTAGCTTACTGCGGCTGTGAAATAAGCCGGGCTACTACGAACTACGGTATTTTGAGTCAAGCTATCCGCATGAAGGCAGTCGACACTGCACAAAGAACTGAGTCCCTTCTGCACAACCGGCCCCTTCTACTGTTCTGGCTTGCGCGCGTTTCTACAACGGTGGCCTACCAGATGCTGGCAGTCGCTGTAGGCTGGCAGATATACGCCCTAACCCGCAGCCCATTCTACCTTGGGTTGGTAGGGCTGGCCCAGTTCCTGCCCATGCTTCTCCTCACGCTTCTCGTGGGTCATGTGGCCGATCGATATGATCGCCGTCGGATTCTCAGAACGTGCCAGTTGATCGAGGGGCTCGGAGTCGTGGCGCTTGCTGCAAGCAACTACGCGGGTTGGACGAACGAGAAGACAATCCTTGCAATTGTACTGGTGCTCGGAGCAGCGCGCGCCTTCGAGCTCCCGACGCTGCATGCGTTATTGCCCAACCTGGTAAGCACAGACTTTCTCCCTCGCGCGGTGGCGCTCTCTACCTCGTCGGGCCAGACTGCAGTGATCGTGGGTCCGGCGCTCGGCGGTCTTCTCTATGCGCTTCACCCGACGCTGGCCTATGGTACGGTTGCCGCACTCTTTTTGGCGGCGAGTCTCTTTGTCTCTCTCATCCGGGCCGGACGGAAGCGGCAGCACCGTGAACCGGTAACTCTGCAATCTCTCTTCGCCGGTATTGCATTCATTCGCAGCAGACCCGCAATCCTCGGCGCGATATCCCTCGACCTGTTTGCAGTGCTGCTTGGGGGCGCGACTGCCTTATTGCCTGTGTACGCGCGGGAGATCCTTGTGATAGGCCCCTGGGGGCTGGGAGTTCTGCGATCGGCCCCCGCTGCGGGCGCGCTGTTGATGTCTGTTTTTCTGGCGCATCATCCCCTTCAGGGCGGAATGGGACGCACAATGTTCATCGCTGTTATCGTATTCGGCATTGGCACAATCGGATTCGGACTGTCTACCTCCTTTGCGTTGTCCCTTATTTGCCTTGCAGTGCTGGGAGCAGCGGACGTGATCAGCGTGGTCATCCGGCAATCTCTCGTGCAGACACGAACGCCTGACGAAATGCGCGGGCGAGTGACCGCAGTCAATTCTATGTTCGTAGGCACATCGAACCAGCTGGGAGAATTTGAATCAGGCCTGACCGCAGCTTGGTTCGGCGTTGTTCCCGCAGTTCTCATCGGTGGCGTCGGGACGATCGTCGTGGCAGCACTCTGGGTCTATATGTTTCCGGATCTCGCACGGATCGACACGGTGAAGCAGTGAAGTAGTGGAGGCAGGGGAACTGTGAAACTGAGTGCACGCGAAATCACGAAGTTCAGAAAAGCCATTTATGAATATTACAACGAGCACGGGCGAGACCTGCCGTGGAGAGGGACGCGCGACCCTTATTACATACTCGTCTCAGAGATTATGCTGCAGCAGACGCAGGTGGAGAGGGTCGTCGAAAAATACACCGCGTTCGTGCAGCGATTTCCAGATTTCAGAGTACTTGCTGAAACCTCTTTCCAAGATGTGCTCTCTGTGTGGCAGGGATTGGGATATAACCGCAGGGCAGCGGCGCTCAAGAGGATTGGTGAAATTGTCACGGAGAAACACAACGGAGAACTTCCCGCAGATTTAGGTTCCCTGGCTGCATTGCCCGGCATAGGCTATAACACGGCCTGTGCCATACTCACGTATGCATTTAATGAACCGGTTGCGTTCATTGAGACCAATGTGCGCACCGTGTTCATACATTTTTTCTTCCGTGACAGAGAGAGGATAAAAGACAGCGAAATCCTCCCGCTCGTGGAACAGACGCTCGACAGGAAGAAGCCGCACGCATGGTATTCGGCCCTCATGGACTATGGCACGATGCTCAAGAAAACTCACGGGAGCATTAATCCGAAGAGCGCCCATTACCAGAAACAATCCCCCTACAAAGGATCAGACCGTCAAATCAGGGGGATGGTATTGAAACATCTTCTACAAAATTCTCACTCTTCACGATCCGATATGACGGAGATATTTGGTGTCGAGCCTGACAGGCTGCAACGGGCGCTGAGGAGCCTTGAGAAAGAAGGGTTTGTGAGAGAGAGTAGGGGAGTCTATTCGATAGCCTCGTAAGTTTTCTCTATCTTCTATTCCCTTCTGATCAACCTCAGCAGGTTGCCGCTGAGAATCAGGTCCTTTTCGGCAGGGGGCAGGCCTATCGCATCGATCTGGTCCAATGTTTCCTTGATCCATTGCTCTCCCTGCTTGGGGCCGAACGGGTAGTCGGTCGCCATAATGATGTGCTCAGGACCAAAGAATTTATACCCCGACTCGAATGCGTGTACGGTTCCACACAGCATGGTATCTCCGTAAAATCTTCGGAAATACTCGAGGGGCTCCCTGGGAAGCGTAACGAACCCGGTGCCCGGATACAGGTCACGGGCCTCATAGAATCCCTTGAGTCTTCCGGAATTATGAGGCACCATGGCGCCCATGTGATGGGGGATAATCCTCAGGTCAGGGTAGTCTTCCATAATTCCCGAGAACACCAGCTGCGCGAGGGTTATGCTTGTTTCGTACAGCCAGCCGAAAATTTTGTCCAGTGCAAATTCGTCCGACCATCCCGCCACCAGCTGGGGGTGAATCCAGATCGGGGTTTTCGTTGCATTGGCATGCGCAAAGAAGGGCCGGAACTCGGGCGCGTGAAGACGCTTGCCTTCAACGTTGGTAAGAATCTGGATACCCGCCATCCCCAGCTCGTTGACACAGCGGTCAAATTCGTTCAGGTAGTCTTCTGAAGGAATTGGTAGCGTGCCAACGGCAATGAAGCGATCGGGAAACTGATTTGCCACGGCTGCAACCGCATCATTTGCCTGTCGCGTCATTTCAGGTACTGCATCAGGCGCGATGCCGATGAATATGCTCGGGCGCGCCAAGGTCAGGACCTGCTTGTCGAGTCTGAACTTGTCCATGACCCGTACCCGGTTCTCCATGTCGCCAAAATAGCTGTGCTGCGTGAGCTTGCGCAATTCATCGGTGGGATACACCTGCGCAAGCGCCTCCGCAAATGCCTTCGGCATGACGTGTGCAAACCCATCAATAACAAGTGCCATAGTGGAGACCTCCTTTTGTAAGTTTCCGCTTTCTGATGCTGCCCTACTTTCCGTGCCTTCCACGCAGATGGGTTCCTCACGCTATGCTACTATTTGACGGGAAGCACATGAGGGTGTTTGACCAACTTATTGTAAACGCCATCGATTTGCAGAATGTCTGTCTCCAGAGCCTTCTCAGCGCCTCGCCTGTCGCCGCGCTCAATAGCAGTGATGATCTGTTCGTGTGTTCTGCACGCGCTCCGTATCGCACCCATTCCCACCTTAAAGACGTTATGGAAATGTACCACCACCGCCATCAGTGCTTCGACGACAATGACCAGTACGGTGTTTCCGGTGGCCTCGGCCAGACGCTTGTGGAACACAAGGTTGTCTTCGAACGCCCGCTTGCCCTGTGCCACTTTTATTTGAGCGTTCGTGACCGCCTCCCT
>DATKNH010000126.1 GCA_035541455.1 Syntrophorhabdales bacterium | reverse complement strand
CATTTTCTCTCCCGTCGAGTATTCGCTCGAGGTGAGCCCCACGAAGCTCGCAATCTTCTTACCGCTCGTGAATCGGGTGAGATCTTCCCCCAGTTCGAGGACGAACCTGATCGCGGTGAGCCAGCCGATCCCCGGGAGGCTACGGGCGATGGTATACGCTTTGCGGTAGCGCTCCTTCTTACACAATTTTTTCAGGGCGTCTCTGAGTGCAACCTGGTGAACCCAGAGCTCTTCCAGTTGGGTGAGAAAGATATCGAGACTGATGCGTAAGGGTTCTGAGAGCTCAAGCTGCTTGAGGGCACGGAATTCATCTCTTCCCCATCTATCGGGAAACGAAACCTCGATGCCATGAAATTCCAGGAACCGATGCACACGGTTGCGCGTGCGGATGATATCCTTCTGCACGGCAATCAGGGTACGGCTTACCTGGCGATCTTCTCGCCTCTCCTTATCGGGGACGTAGCAGCTTTCTTTGAAATCATGATGCTCCAGGATAAGGGCGAGGCGCCGGGCATCCCTTTTGTCTGTCTTGACCCTGTTCACCTTGGGTTCGGTCACGAGGTGCGGTGGGATGAGGACGCAGTCTACGCCATCAACGGTGAGCTGATCGCAGAGGTTAAAACCTTTGAAGCTCGCCTCATACATGAGGTGAATGGTACAATCAGGAAACTTGTTTCTGAGATAGCCGATCAGCACCGGGTACTTCGCTTCCATAGCTACTTGGTGGATCACCATTTTCTCCGAGCGCACCGCAATCTTCCACGTCCTCTTCGAATCCTCGAGCCCCACAAAAATCTCCTTGCCGCGCACCACGTAATCCTGTAACCTATACATCTTCTTCATCGGCTGCCCTCCTTTTTGATTATCGCGGTAGGGACGCCAGTCGCCTGACGCCCCCCGCACAGATCCGTACAGGCAGCTTTCCCGCATACGGTTCTTGCCTCAGGTAGTGACGCCAACACGGTCAAGAGAATAAGGATGACAGACACGGGCAGGAGGAAGCCACCTGTTTACGAGGCGTTTCATCTTATCCCAAGTCATACGGTCTTTCTGGCTTCGGCGTTTGAGGACTTTCAGCCACAGCCAGCAGACCTCCTTGTGGAAGGTCGATATCGAGCGTCCGTTCAGAGGCACCCCGTAGTAGCGAATGTGCCCTCCGACGACGGATCGCAGGTAAGCCCCTTGCTCAGGAATCGGATCGTGCATGCGTTGCCTCAGTTCTTGACGGACCTCTTTCAGCTTCGCCTGCAGCCTCGTGCGCATCGTCTTGCGGAGAACGGTAAACTTCCCTTGCTTGGTCCTCCCACAGATGTGGGTAAACCCCAGGAAGTTGAAGGTCTCCGGCTTTCCCTGCCCACAGCAGCTCCGGTCTTGCCTCGCAAACCGGCCAAATTGTAGAATCCGTGTCTTGTCCGGATGGAGTGCCAACCCGAATCTCTGTAACCGCCTACGGAGATCTGCCAGGAGCCGTTCCGCCTCGCGACGATACTTGAATCCCACAATGAAGTCGTCCGCATAGCGGACGACGATGACCTCGCCACCCGCCTGCGTCTTTCTCCAGTGATGGACCCACAGGTCGAACACGTAGTGGAGGTAGATGTTGGCGAGCAGCGGACTGATACTGCCGCCCTGAACCGTACCCACCTCACGCGCTGTCCACTTCCCCTTCTCCAGCACACCGGCCTTCAACCATTTCTGGATGAGGCGCACAATGCGCCGGTCCCCGATGCGGCGCTCGATGCACGTGACCAGCCACCGCTGGTCGAGGGTATCGAAGAATTTTTGGATGTCTGCATCGAGCACCCAGTTCACCTTCCGCGTCATGAGCCCCACCACGAGCATGTCCAGTGCCTGATGGGCACTGCGCCCCGGCCGGAACCCGTACGAGAAGCCGATAAAGTCCTGCTCATAGATGGCGTTCAGCACCTCGGTGACGGCCCGCTGGACGATCTTATCCTCCAGTACCGGAAGTCCGATCGGTCTTTCGCGTCCATCTCCCTTGGGAACGTATGCCCTTCTGACAGGTCTCGCCCGGTACGCCCCTCGCTTCAGCCGACAGGAAAGATCCCGGAGATGCTCGTCAAGGTTCCCTCCGTAGTGGCGCCATGTCTCCCCGTCTATGCCTGGAGCCGCTTCCCGCCTGAGGTCGAAGTAGCTTTCCCTCAGGAGTTCCACGGAGTAGACATGGTGAAAGAGCGCAGTAAACCGCTTTCCCTTGTCCTTTGCCGCTTCGCGTATCCGCTCAAGCGCATGGTGCACGCCGTCCCGGCCCTGTGTCCGGAGCGTGTTGTGCTCAAGCGTCTTCCCCTTGGCCAGCCCCCTTCCCTCCATCCCCTCCGCCGCTCTTGACGGAGCGTTGTTCGGGGACTTCTCTGGTAGTATGGGGCTGTGTGACTTCCCACGGTCGTGCATCATCGGCTTGTGTCCTTGGACTTCCCGATACGGCCTCCGGTTCCCTCTTCCAGAGGCGGCCATGGGATCTCCCGATTCCCGTGCAAGGTGTTTCCGTGCGTGCTGCGGGGTCTCAGACCGCGCAGGGAGCGAATACCTCTCGCGCTAGCGATGCATCCGCTTTCGCCTTCCGCTTCTACCAACAGCGTCGGCTCCCTGGACTGAAATCCATTTCACGGCTCAATACCCGGCCCGCACGTACCCCTGTCAACGCTTCGCCTTGGCCTTTACAGACCCCTGCGCATGACTCGGGGCCGACGTGGCTCGCTAGGCCTTCATCGTGTGACTCCTTCATTCACGACACCTCGCCAGTTTTCATCGGCGCACTGGTAGTGGATAGCGCCACTACCGATTCTTCCCAGAAAGAGGGTAGCCTTTTACTTACCTGCACTACAACTGACTTTTAGAGCATAGAGACTGGAAGGGTGAAAATGTGACTCCGGCGCGGGTTTGCACGTTACGTCTGGTAACCTTGGACAACGCCGAGCCTTTCCGGAAATTCTTTGCTACACCGATTCATGATATCAAGAGCACACTCACTTGAGCCCTGATCTGCGCAAAGCATTGACGATTTTATCTGCTTCAGATTGATTCTTAAATGTAAGCGTCTTTGCATAGTTGTCCAATGAAAACTTGGGATTTATCCTGAGAACCTCTGCAGCTTCGGCATTGGCCTCCTTTTCTCGGCTCATCATACTATATGTAAAGGTCAGTCCTATGTGAGGTCTAATGTCATTAGGCTCAAAACGGATTGCTTTCTTGTATGCCGAAATCGCCTCCTCAAACCGCCCCGTCATCCAGAATGGCAGAGCTAAATGAATATATGAATAGTGTAAGGATCGGGTTTTCCGTATTTTGGTTGTTGTGGGATAACCTTGGGGATTAGCAGACCATTGCGAAGCTCTCGGCCCGTTTCAGCGCTTAATGATAAATTGATAGAGCGCCAGTCCTATTTCAACGAGGATCAGGACCACAATGTACCATTCAAGACGAATATTCTGGCGGCTATTCAAAAGATCCAGGTAAGTCTCGGCTGTTCTGGATACGAGTTCAAGTTTTCTCGACAGGGCGAGGTCTCGATCATGGAGTTCGTACTCTGCGGCAAGGCGCTCATACAGACGATCCAGGGCCGGCTGATCCCATGTGATCTCAGGCTTCTCTGTCACCTCGACTCTGCCTACTGTCTGGGCCTGGATGAGCAGTACATCACCAATTT
>DATKNH010000125.1 GCA_035541455.1 Syntrophorhabdales bacterium | reverse complement strand
GCGAGTTACAGGGCATGAAAAACGGGAGAGTGTTGCAGTTGCAGTCTGCTTAACACGGAACTCGTGACGCTCCGCGCTTAACATGTAAAAACTGCAATTCGACCTATCGGACCCGTAAGGTTGTCTGAAAACTTCCTTCCTGAAGTGTTGATTTTGAGATTTCTCACGCTGATATCGCGTTACTGACGGCAATGGCGCAGCCTCAGAAAAGAAACGTCAGGCCCACCAAGAATGAGTTCCTTTAGCTTCCCTCTCTCAATGTAATTGCCCACCATGAAGACGGTAGGAAATCTCATACCATAAGGCCCATCTGTCGGCTTCAGCATTTTGATTTTTTCACCATTCCATGTAAAATGAGCTACGTGAGAGTTGAAACGTTCAGGTACAAGGCAATCTTGAGAAGGTGGCACAATGCACGAGGGCAGCGAAACAAAGCGGCAGCTTCCTTCAGAAATAGAAGAGCTTAGAAAGAGGCTTGAAGAGCGGCTCAAGTTCGAGACGCTGCTGGCCGATCTTTCAGCGCGCTTCATCAACGTGTCTGCCGACCTGTTGGACGCCGAGATCAAGGATGTGCAACGTCGAATCTGCGAATGGCTGGATCTGGATGTCTCCACGCTCTGGCAACTGTCCGCGGATCATTCCGGCCCGCTGTTGCTGACCCATTTGTATGCGCCGAAGGATTTTCCTCCGGTCCCGGAGCTCATGGACGGAAAAGAGGTTTTTCCGTGGTGCGTGGAAAAACTGTTCCAACGCGAGAATGTTATTCTATCCCGGGTGACGGATGCTCCTGCCGCGGCTGCGCGCGACCTGGACGGCTGGCGGCACTATGGCATTAAGTCGGTCCTTACACTGCCGCTCTCTGCAGGAGGGGGGCCGGTGTACGGGGCATTAAGCTTCTCTAGCATTCGGAAGAAACGGGACTGGCCGATCGAGTTCGTCAGCAGGTTGCAGCTGGTTGCGGAGATATTTGCCAACGCGCTTGCCCGCAGGCGCGCGCAAGAGACGATCAGAAAATCAGAAGCGAAGTACCGAAGGTTGTATGAAAGCATGATGGACGGCTTTGTATTGGTCAGCATGGAAGGGATGATCACGGACTATAACGAATCCTATCGGCAGATGACAGGGTATGCGTCGGAGGAATTACTCAGCCTGACCTACCAGGACCTCACACCTGAGAAATGGCATGATTTCGAGCAGAAAATTATCGAGCAGCAAGTTCTCATACAGCAGTACTCCGAGGTTTATGAGAAAGAATATCGCAAAAAAGATGGAACAATATTCCCCGTAGAACTGAGAACATTTCTGCTTAAGGACGAAACGGGCAGCAACACCGGAATGTGGGCTATAGTACGCGATGTCAGTGAGCGCAAACTTGCGGAAGAGGTTCTGGATGAGCGCCTGCGGTTTGAGCGTTTGTTGTCAGACCTCTCGGCCAGGTTCACGAACGTATCTCCCGATCAGGTAAATGCTCAAATTGAGTGTGGCCTTAGGCAGATTCTCGAATTTTTCAAGGTCGAGCGCTGTGCGCTGCTACAGGTATGGCCGGGGAAGGACTTATGGCACGCAACCCACGCTGCCGTCACAAAGGCCGGCCGGCCGGTTCCGGCGATGGTGGAGCTTCCCGTATCACTCTTGCCGTATGCGTATGACAAGCTGGTCCATAAGCGACAGGTGCATTTGTTTTCCAGGCTTGACGATCTCCCCGTCGAGGCGAACGTGGACAGACAGACGAACATCGAAATGGGCATTCGATCCTGCCTATACATACCGATAATGATTGGGGAGCCTGTTGTTCACGTAATCGCGTTGGATTCCGTCGTTAGCGAACACACTTGGCCGGAAGAATTCATCCCGCGGCTGCGGCTCATTGGAGAGATCTTCCTCAATGCGCTGGAGCGCGCGCGGATAAGGCTTCAACTTGAGGAACGTCTCCGATTCGAACGCTTGGTCTCCGATCTTTCGGCCCAATTTGTGAACCTGCCGTCCGACGACGTGGACGCCGAAATCAACAAGGGACTCCGTTGTATCACAGAATTCTTCGATGTGGACCGATGCACCATAGCAGTATTTTCCGAGGACAGGACCAGGCTCGTGCGCGTATTTGAATATCATTCAGCAGAGGCCGAACCGGGCCCTGAATCTTTTTCCAAGGAACAAATGCCCTGGTATTTGCAACAATTACTGATGGGAAATACGGTGATAGTGACTAGGGTAGATGATTTGCCGGACGAAGCGGAAAAGGAGCGCCGGGTTTGCCTTGCGAGAGGCATAAAATCTGTTCTTTCCGTCCCGCTTAAGAGCGGCGGGATACCGTTGGCAGCCTGCGCGCTTGTGTCGACACAAGCGGAGCGTCTTTGGCCAGAAGAACTGGTGCAGCGGTTTCAGTTCGTCAGCGAGGTGTTCGCTAATGCCTTGCAACACAGACGGGCAGAAACCATGTTGCGCGCCTCAGAGGAGAAATTCAGGCAATTCTTTTCCCACACCCCAGAGTATTGCTATATCATTTCCCCTGGCGGAACGATCCTTGATGTGAATGATTATGCCTTGAAAGCACTGGGCTACGAAAAAGAAGATCTCGTTGGCAAACCCGTGGAAACGATCTATACTCCCGAGTCCCTGCCAAGGATGAGGGAACTTTCTAAACGGTGGAGAGAATATGGCGAAATCGCCAACGAGGAAATGACTGTTATCACGAGGGATGGAGAGAGACGCACCGTGCTAATCAACATGGGCGCAGTGAGAGATAATGACGGCGCGATTATTCAGACCGCCTCTGTGCAGACTGATATCACAGAGCGAAAACGGGCTGAAGATGAAGCACAAGAAGCCCGCCGGGAACTGTCTCAGTTGGAACGGGTGACGCGGATGGGGGAATTGACGGCGTCTCTGGCTCATGAACTTAACCAGCCCCTGGCCGCCATCCTGACCAGCGCGCAGGCAGCAGTTCGCTTCCTGCAGTCAGACACACCCGACCTCAATAGGTTCCGGACGATACTGCAGAATATCATACAGGATGATAAGCGAGCTGCAGATGTGATCACAAGCCTCCGGTCCATGATGAAGAGGGAACAGAGGGCAAAAGAACCGCTCAACATGAATACGGTTTTGGATGATGTGTTAAACCTATTTAACAGTGAAGCGATTATCCGAAATGTGACGATCGAAAGAGACTTTGATCTCTCGCTACCCCCCATCCTCGGTGACAAGAATCAATTGCAGCAGGTCGTGCTCAACCTGATCATGAACGCTGCGGAAGCTATGTCAGAGCGTCCCCGCGAACACGATAAGAGAAAAATTGTCTTGCGAACAGGGGCAACCCATCGCGGTATTCAGGTAGCTGTGCGGGACTTCGGCCCAGGTGTCGATCCTGCAAAACTGGCTGATATCTGGCAACCATTTTTCACAACAAAGCACACGGGAATGGGGATGGGTCTGAGTGTCAGTCGATCTATCATTCAAGCACACGGAGGACACATCTCGGCTGAAAATCTTCCGGACGGGGGGGCGATGTTTTCATTTGAACTACCAGTTATCAGTAAACAGTGATCAGCGGCCAGTTATCAGTTATCAGTACCCAGTTGAAGACGGGGAAAGACACAGCAATGAGCGAACAGCAAAGGAAGACAGGGTTAAGGTACACAAAATGAATGGCACTATACCTCACTGATGACTGATAACCGTCTACCGATTACTGAGCTCAAGCCCACCATTTTTATTGTCGATGACGATGCGTCCATGCGCACGGCCCTCTCCTATCTCTTGCAGTCGGCAGGCTATGAGGTGGAGGCCTTTGCGTCGGCAGAGGAGTTTCTGGGGCGGGAGCACTACGATGGTGTCGGGTGCATCATTCTCGATGTGCGGATGCCCGGCCTGAGTGGCATGGAATTGCAGGAGAAGCTTACGGGATCTGACTACAGGATGCCCATTATCTTCCTCACCGGCCACGGTGAGCTTCCCATGGGCGTCCAGGCCATGAAAAGGGGAGCTACTGATTTCCTCACCAAGCCATGTGATGACGAGCAACTCCTGGGAGCTGTGCACCGTGCCATTGAAAAAGACAAGCAGGCGAGAGGGAGCTATCAGGAGAAACAGGAAATCCGCAGCCGGATGGAACGGCTCACTCCGCGCGAGAAGGAGATTCTTCGTTATGTCATCGCCGGTATGTTGAACAAACAGATTGCCGCACAGCTTGGCATCGCCGAACCCACTGTCAAAATACATCGCGGCCGCATCATGGAGAAGCTTTGTGCTGAATCGGTCGCCGATCTCGTGCGCCTGGCCGAGAAGGCAGGCATAGCGTCTCCTGAGCAATAAACTCAAAATACCAAATTCCTCCCTGAAGAGCAGGTATCCGCGCTGACCGATGCGCTTTTCGCCGCACTTCATATAATACTAAGGTGTTATAGACACGGTTCCAAGTAAGCCTTACTCTTTCTTGAAGAGGTCGGAGTGGCCCGCGATCAATCACCCAAACTTCGAACTCAGGCGGAAAGAGGTTCCCGTGATCAAAAAGAAGAGCTTGGTCTATGTGGTCGACGACGACGACTCAGTGCGAAGAGCATTTCAGTTCCTGTTTCAGTCAGTTGATTTCGATGTTCAGACCTTTTGCTCAGCCGAGGAATTTCTTAAGAGTCCACGTCTCCGTGATGGTAGCTGCATCATTCTGGATATGCGGATGCCAGGCATGACAGGACTGGACCTTCAACGTGAACTGGTAGCTCGAAAAGTAGGCACACCGGTGATTGTTGTTTCCGCCTATGACGATGCGTCGACCCGACAACTCTCGCGGGAATTGGGAGCCGTAGCATTCTTCCGAAAACCGGTGGATGACCAGGCCCTTTTGGATGCCATCTGGTTTGCAATACAGGGGCGTTGACCTGAGGAATGAATGATTATATTAGTGAGCTAGACAGACACGACCTTTCAAGCGGGTGGAGGAGATGACATCCGAAGCCACGAGTAAGCGGTTAACGACCATAGTCATCAGTAAGTTGTGAAGTAAAGAAAGGCCGGGAAATAACCCCAACATTGGATACATCAACGAATATGAAATCATCATCATCCGACGGCGGTAGCCTGTCGAAAGAACGGTAATCGAACGTCGAGAGCCAGTGATCAGCGACGCACCGATGACCGATTAATGATTACCGGTCGCAGGTCACTGAAAAAAGGAGGGATATATGAAAACAGGAATGGTTACAATCGTGATGGTGGCATTGATCGTTGGGGCGTTGTTGCCGGCCGCGTGGGCTCAAGCGCAGACACAGTCTACACAGAACCTTGCGACACTGGCCATGGTCGGTGCGCACATGGCGGAGAATATGAGGGCTCTCACCGGGTATACCTTTCAACAACGTACAGCAGTGCAGATCAACGGGGACCTCAAGAACGTAACACTGACCCAGGTTGCCTTTGGGCCTGACCGCCAGCCGTTGATTACGACCCTCAGCTCAGAACCACCGGAGCAACCGCACGGTGGTCCGTTGATGCGCCATATCGAGGAAGATAAGATCAAAGAGATGAAAGGCGAAATCGAGCAGGTTGTGCAGCTATCCAATAGTTACCTGATGCTGAATCAGCAGAGCCTGCAGCAGCTCGGGCGGGTAGCCCAGACCTGGATGAGCCCGGACGGGAGTAGCATTCGGGTGACGGCATCGAGTTTCCAGCAGCCCGGTGACCAGGTTATCATCACCTGCGACGGGATGACGAAGCGCCAGATGCACACCCAGGTCACAACCACTGTGTTCAATGGCCCGATGACGATTTCCGCGCAGTACCAGCTATGGCCCACCGGTCTGAACTACAACTCGCAGACCATGATCAATGTCCCGGGTAAAAATATGCAGATCACCATTAATACCTTTAATTACATGAAGCAGTAGAGGGTGATCAATGGCGATAAAGGTTATCAATGATCGGTTATCAGTAAAATCATTTAACTGATTACCAACAAGTTGTTGCAGTTTGACAAATAAAAAGGAGGAAAGAAGAGTGAAGGGAACAACAAACCAGACAGTGATGATAATGGCAATGGTGGTAGGGCCGATCTCGGCCGTAACGAAAGGAGGCTCCGCAGGTAGATACCTTTGTGCTTCAGAAGTTGATTGACCAGCAGATACAGCAGTTGCCGATTGACTACGACCAAAACTAAGGACCGTTGACGCAACAACTCAACTAATAACAATCAAAGGAGAAGAAGAGATGAAGAGAAGTTCGTGTGCAGTAATTATCGTAGTGATGTTGTTCGGTGTGGTGTTCGCAGGCGTCGCCGCTGCGCAGCAATACCCGATGGTGGATATGATCGCCAATAACGTCATCGAGAAATACCAAATGACGAACTGCGAGCAACTGTGGGAGCAGAAGGGTAAGCCCAAGACAGCGCAGGAGCAAGAAGCTATAACGATGCTGCGCAACGATCCCACGGTACGCCAGTACTTTATAAATAAGGTAGCGGGTCCCATCATGAACAAGATGTTCGAATGCGGCATGATTCCATGACAACAGAAGCCAGAACAGATACTGATCCTCGTCAGGCGGATGGCCGTGTGAGGAGAGACGGATTCCCCAAGAGGCTGGCCCTGGTCTGTCTCTCATGTGTGCTCACGCTCATCCTCACCGTGAGCAGCTATGCCCAGCAGCCAAAGAAAACAACCAAGACGTCAAAGCCTCCCAAGAAAACGCAGGCGAGACAGCAGACTGCCCCTATGGTGCTTGAGCCCAAGGCCATGGAGATCATCAAGGCTGCGTGCGACCGTCTTGCAGCTGCGAAGAGCATGCGCTTCACCGCAGTGGTTGCCTACGAGCATCCGAGCCGCCTCGGCCCGCCGCTGGTTTACACGACCAAGTCTGAAGTGACAATGCAGCGGCCGGATAAACTGCGGGTGATCACGCCGGGTGACGGCCCGGCATCAGAGTTCTACTATGATGGCAGGCAAATGGTGGCTTATGCGCCCGTCGAGAAACTCGTCGCTGTCATTGATGCTCCACCCACAATCGACGCTGCGCTGAAAAAAGCTTTCGAGGTCGCCGCCATCTATTATCCATTTGCGGATGTGGTTGTCGCCGATCCTTACAAGGATATCACCGAAGGGCTGAAGCTTGCTTTCTACATCGGTCAATCAAATGTCGTGGGCGGGGTCACCACGGACATGATCGCCTACGTCAATGATGATGTCTTCGTACAGGCGTGGGTCGGCACCGAAGATAAGCTTCCCCGTAGGCTGCGCGCCATGTACCGGTATGATCTGTCGAGGTTGCGCCACCAGCTTGACCTCTCCGACTGGCAACTCGATGTCCCGGTCTCTGCCGAGGATTTCTCCCTGGGGGCTATGGGAAGCGTGATGCAAATCCCTTTTGCGCGACCGGATACGCCACCTCAAGGATTACAGCCTCAGACCAAACCAAAAGCTAAGCCAAAGGCCAAGCCACAGGGGAAGTAAGGAGGTACAGTCGTCATGAAAAAGATTATCGCTCTCCTGGCCAGCGTTCTGGTTCTTGCGTTCTCATCCGGTCAAGTTTCGGCCTGGTCGCATGCGAACGCCTTCGGTGGCAGTTCTGCGCGTGAGAAAGGGGAAGGCTTTGAGCATCAGAGTGCCTTCGGTACGAGCACCGCGCATAAGTACGGTGGTGGCGGGACCGAGCACACCAACGTCTACGGTGGCAGCACTGAGCACAAGTACGGATATGGCACTGAGCATACCAATATGTATGGCCACTCCACGGCGACGGCCCATTACGGCGCGGCGTACGGTGCTTACCACCCGCCCCCACCTCCTGCATATGTCCCCGCCTACCATCCTCCTGTTGTGGTAGCCAGCTACGGATCATGCTACAACTGCTCGTCATCATCAGGCTGGTCCACGGCAGGCGCTGCAGTTGCCGGTGCAGCAGTGGGCATGGCCGCGGGAGTAGCCATAGGCTCAGCCAACACGGC